>JBMLRS010000305.1:0-9319 GCA_049240905.1 Elsteraceae bacterium | reverse complement strand
CCATTCCGAGCGGCCGCTCTTGGCCAGCATCTTCACCAGCTTCTCGTAGATCGTGCGCAGATAGGTCACGTCTCCCAGCGCATAGGTCACCTGGGCGGCGGAGAGCGGCCGCGCCGACCAATCCGTGAAGCGATGCGCCTTGTCGATCTTCGCCTTGGCCAGCTTGGCGGCCAGCGTTTCGTAAGACGCCTGTTCGCCGAAGCCGCAGACCATGGCGGCCACCTGGGTGTCGAACAGCGGGGCCGGCACCTTGCCCATCAACTGCACGAAAATTTCCAGATCCTGCCGGGCGGCATGGAACACTTTCAGCGGCTTGGGCGCGGCCAGAAGCTCGAACAGCGGCGTCAGGTCGATGCCCGGGGCCAGCGGATCGATCGCCACGGCCTCGTCCTTGCCGGCGATCTGGATCAGGCAAAGCTGGGCCCAATAGGTGCGCTCGCGCAGGAATTCGGTGTCGACGGTCACATAGTCTTCTTCGGCGAGACGCGCGCAAAGGGCGGCCAGGGCCGCGCTGTCAGTCATCAAAGGCACGGGAATTCAGTCTCCATATTCTATGGGCGCAGCGCGCGCGCTTGACAGGCGAGGCGACCAGCAGTCTTCTCCGCCGGCCTTTTCTGGAAGAGACAATAGACCGCCATGCACGCCTATCGCACGCACACTTGCGGCGCTCTGAGATTGAGCGACGCCGACGCCAAAGTCCGCATCTCCGGTTGGGTGCACCGAAAACGCGATCACGGCAACCTTGTGTTCGTCGATCTTCGCGATCATTACGGCCTCACGCAATGCGTCGTCGCCGCGGGATCGCCGATCTTCGAACTGGTCGAGAGCCTGAGGCCGGAAAGCGTGGTCACCATCACAGGAACCGTCCTGCGCCGCAGCGCCGACACCGTCAATAGCAAGTTGCCGACCGGCGACATCGAAGTGCGCGCGGAGGAGCTGACGATCCAGTCCACCGCCGACGTGCTGCCGCTGCAAGTGGCCGGCGACGCCGAATATCCGGAAGACACGCGCCTGCGCTACCGCTTCCTGGATCTGCGCCGCGACCGGCTGCATCAGAACATCGTCCTGCGCTCGAAGGTCATCGCCTCGATCCGCCGCCGGATGATCGATCAGGGATTCACGGAGTTTCAGACGCCGATTCTGACCTCCAGCTCGCCCGAAGGCGCGCGCGACTTCCTGGTGCCGAGCCGCATGCATCCCGGCAAGTTCTACGCCCTGCCGCAGGCCCCGCAGCAGTTCAAGCAACTGCTGATGGTCGCCGGCTTTGACCGCTATTTCCAAATCGCCCCCTGCTTCCGCGACGAAGACGCCCGCGCCGATCGTTCGCCCGGCGAGTTCTACCAGCTCGATTTCGAGATGAGCTTCGTCACGCAAGACGACGTGTTCGCCGCGATCGAGCCCGTGCTGCATGGCGTGTTCGAGGAGTTCGCCTCCGGCCGCGCGGTCACGCCACACCCGTTCCCGCGCATCCCGTTCGACGAGGCGATGCTGAAATATGGCAGCGACAAGCCCGATCTGCGCAACCCGCTGGTGATCGCCGACGTGTCAGACGTGTTCGCCGGCTCCGGCTTCTCCGTGTTCGCCGGCATCGTCGCCAAAGGCGGCGTGGTGCGCGCGGTGCCGGCCCCGAAGGTGGCCGACCGTCCGCGCAGCTTCTTCGACAAGCTCAACGATTGGGCGCGCGGAGAAGGGCAGGCCGGCCTCGGCTACATCCTGTTCGAGGAAGCCGGCGCCAAGGGCCCGATCGCCAAGTTCCTGGATGAAGAGCGGCTGGCGAAGCTGCGCGCCGCCGCCGGAGTCGGCCCGGGCGACGCGGTGTTCTTCGTGGCCGGTCCGAAGGCGACCGCCGAGAAGTTCGCCGGCGCGGCTCGCCGCAAGGTCGCCGAGGAGATGGATCTGATCGAGCCGAATGTTTTCAAATTCTGCTGGATCGTCGATTTCCCGATGTTCGAGCGCGACGAGGAGACCGGTAAGATCGACTTCAGCCACAACCCCTTCTCCATGCCGCAGGGCGGGATGGAGGCGCTGGAGACGCAGGATCCGCTGACCATCAAGGCCTATCAGTACGACATCGTCTGCAATGGCGTGGAGCTGTCGTCGGGCGCGATCCGGAACCATCTGCCGGAGATCATGTACAAGGCCTTCGGCATCGCAGGATACAGCCAGACCGACGTCGAGACCCGCTTCGGCGGCATGCTCAGCGCGTTCAAGTTCGGGGCCCCGCCGCATGGCGGCTCCGCGCCGGGCATCGACCGCATCGTGATGCTGTTGGCGGACGAGCCGAACATCCGGGAGATCGTCGCTTTCCCGCTGAACCAGCGCGCTGAGGACCTGCTGATGCAGGCCCCGAACGAAGTGGAGCCTCGCCGCCTCAAGGAATTGAGCATCCGGCTGGATCTGCCGCCGCCGAAATCGACCATCGCCTAGCGCGTGGTCGACTCGGTCTGAATCACAAAAAGCCTGGAACGCGCTATTCTTAGTGAAATCCAGAGCAGGATCGGCTTCGAAGCAAGCCGATCTTGTTCTGGAGCGGGATCCGCTTGGCGTGAAGCGGATCTTCCTCATAACTCGATGAAAAGCGGCGCGTTTTTGGCGTTTTGTGAGACAAGCCAAGTTGAAGCGCGTTCGCGCGGCGCATCGGTGGAATTGTGGGACGCGCGCCCTCATCTGTCGGTATAACTGGCGGGAGTTGGCGTGCGCTTCGCATGACATGCTGCGCCCGCCGCAGGTAAGGAGATCTGGTATGTTCCCTCGGTTCGCGCTGGCCGCCCTGTTGACGCTGGCGGCGTCGACCTCCCAAGCCGCCGGTCCCGCGGGCGCGCCGCCCTCCGGCGTCGCGCCGCATCGCGCGGTCTACGCCATGAGCCTTGATCGCGCTGCGAGCGGCAGCGGCATCGTCGACGCCAGCGGACAGATGCTGTTCGAGTGGGGCGACAGCTGCGACGGCTGGACTATGGAGCAGCGCTACAACCTGACCATGCGCTACAACGAGCAGGACGACAGCGACATCGCGATCACCTTCGTGACCTGGGAATCGAAGGATGGTCGCCGCTACCGCTTCAACGTCCGCAAATTGCGCGATTCCGAGCCGACCGAAGATCTGCGCGGCGACGCGGTCATCCCGTCGCTCAATCAGCCGGGCGAGGCGAAATTCACCAAGCCTGCGCCGGAAGTCGTGAAGCTGCCCAAGGGCAGCATGTTCCCGACCGCGCATACGCTGCTGTTGATCGAGTCCGCCAAGCGCAAGGAGACCTTCGTCTCGCGCATTGTGTTCGACGGCGGGGCGGCGGAAGGCCCGTTCCAGGTGACGGCGGGCATCGGCAAGGAGATGGCGGGCGATCCGAAGGCGGAAAATCCGTTGCTGCGCGATCGGTGGTGGCCGGTGCGCATGGCGTTCTTTCCGGCGGACTCGCAGGGAGCGAACCCGGATTACGAACTGGGCATGTCGCTGCAGGAGAACGGGATCGCGCGCGACATGCGGCTGGATTACGGCAACTTCGTGCTGCGCGCGACCTTGTCGAAAGTGGAGCTGATGCCGAAGCCGACCTGCTGAGGTCACTCGAACAGGTCATTGTCGACCGTAGCCTGATCGTGGAGCTGATCGCCGCCGACCCCGATCAGGCGATAGCGCTGGCCCTCGCCTTCCTCTTGCAGCAGAAGGGCGGAGGTCCGCCATAACTGATCGGCGTCCTGGGTCGGACGCTCAAGCTGGCGCTGGCGCGTGATGGTGCGGAAATCGGCGGTCTTCAGCTTCAGCGTCACCGTGCCGGCGGCCACGCGCGCCCGCGCCAGCCGACTGGCGACCTTGTCCGCCAAAGGGCGCAAGCGTCGCTCGATCTCCTCAAGATCAGCGACGTCATTGTCGAACGTCGTCTCCGCCGAGACGCTCTTGGCCGGGCGATAGGGCGTGACGCGGCGATCGTCGACGCCGCGCGCGAAATGATAGAGCCGATCGCCCATGCCGCCAAAGCGGCGGGCGAGGGTGAAGCGGGCGAGTTGCTGCAGATCGCCGATCCGTGTCAGGCCGTCGGCGGTCAATCGCTTCAGCATCGCAGGCCCGACGCCCCAGATCGCTCCAACCGACCGCGGCGCCAGCAGGCTGACGGCCTCAGCCGCTCCGACGCAGGCGAAGCCGCGCGGCTTGTCCAGTTCGGAGGCGAATTTCGCCAGGAACTTGTTGTAGCTCAGGCCGACCGAAACCGTGACGCCGGCCTCCCGTTCGATCCGCCGCACCAGGCGGACCAGGGTGACGGCGGCCGGCGCGCCATGCAGCGCCTCCATCCCTGTCAGATCAAGGAACGCCTCGTCGATCGACAAAGGCTCCACCAGCGGCGTCGCCGCCTGCATCATCTCACGGATCTGCCGACCGACCCGCGAGTATTTCTCCATGTTCGGACGCACGACGGCCGCCTGCGGGCACAACTCCAGCGCCTTGAACATCGGCATCGCGGACCTGACCCCAAAAGTGCGGGCGACATAGCAGGCCGCGCTGACGACGCCCCTATGTCCGCCGCCGACGATGACTGGACGGTTGGCCAGCGCAGGGTCGTCCCGCTTCTCCACCGAGGCGTAGAAGGCGTCGCAATCGAGATGCGCCACGCTGAGCGACTGAAGCTCGGAATGAAAGATCAACCTTGGCGAGCGACAGCCTGGGCAGCGCGTCAATGGCGCGGCGTCGCGCGCGTGCGCCTGCGAGGCGTCGCAGTCTCGGCACAACCAAATCACGGCAGATGCCTGAATTTACGAGCGTTGTGATGCATTTTCGCGCATATCTATGCAGGACTTGTCAGCGCGCGCCATATAGCGCACGACTCATTCTGCCTTGGGCGATGCAGAGAACGGATGATTGAAATGAAGACGGTGCTGATCGTCGAAGACAACGAACTGAACATGAAGCTTTTCCACGATCTGCTGGAATCCAAGGGATACAACATCCTGCAGACACGCGAAGGCCTGGACGCTCTCCGTCTTGCCCGCAAGCATCGCCCCGACTTGATCCTCATGGACATCCAACTGCCGGAGGTGTCCGGCCTCGAAGTCACCAAGTGGATCAAGGAAGATGACGATCTCAAGAGCATCCCTGTGATCGCGGTGACCGCCTTCGCCATGAAGGGCGATGAAGAGAAGATCCGGGAGGGCGGGTGCGAGGCGTACATCGCCAAGCCGATTTCCGTCTCTTCGTTCCTGGCGACGATCAGCCGCTTCCTAGATTGACCACAGCGCGACCGCTGCGAGGAGGCGCAATGGGACAATTGCTGCGACGCCGCGGCGACGGGCCAAGGCGGACGCTCCCGCCAACCGGCCCAAGGCTCCGCTGAATGCCGGGCCGCGTTCTCATCGTTGACGACAATCCGCTGAACCTGAAGGTCCTCGAAGCCAAGCTGTCGAGCGAGTACTACGACGTCGTCACCGCCCATGACGGCCCGAGCGCGTTGGAGATCGCGCAGACGGTGGCCCCGGACATCATCCTGCTGGACGTCATGATGCCGGGCATGAGCGGGTTTGAGGTTTGCGGCCGATTGAAGGCCAATCCGCGCACCAGCCATATCCCTGTGATCATCGTCACTGCGCTGAACGACGTGTCCGATCGCGTGAAGGGGCTGGAGGCGGGCGCGGACGACTTTCTGTCCAAGCCCGTGCATGACCTGTCCCTCTTCTCGCGGGTGCGCTCTTTGGTCCGCTTCAAGCTGCTGACGGATGTTTGGCAGGCGCGGCACGCCGCCTCTTCGCGCTTGGGCATGACCTCGGAGGCGCCGTTGCTGTCGGCGGAGAACGAGAGCAAGGGCGACATTCTTTTGCTGGCGGAACCTGGCGGCGAGTCCGTGATCGAGCAGATCCTTCGGGCGGACGGGCATGGCGTCACCCGAGTGCCGCTGACCGACGACGCCTTGGACGTGATCCGGGTCGGGAATTTCGATCTGGCCGTGGCGGAGATGCACCCGGAGCAGGGCGACGTCGTTCGGTATTGCAGCCATCTGCGCTCCACGCCTGACGATGTGCTGCGGTCGCTGCCGATCCTGTTGGTGGCGCTCGCCAACACGCCGCGCGAGGTGATCGCCAAGGCGCTGGACATTGGCGTGAACGACTTCATCCAGCGGCCGATCGAGCCGCCGGAGCTGCGCGCTCGGGTTCGGCTGCAGATTCGTCGCCGTCGGTACCAGGATCGCTTGCGGCTGCAGTTCGAGCAGAGCGTGGCGATGGCGTCCACCGACCCGCTCACTTCCGCTTACAATCGCCGCTATCTCGACATTCACCTGGACCATCTGTTCCAGCAGGCGAAAAGCCAAGGCAAACCTTTGGCCGTCGCGTTCTGCGACATCGATCATTTCAAGACGCTGAACGACACCTACGGTCACGCCGCCGGCGACGCGGCGCTGGTGGAGTTCACGCAGCGACTTACTCGAAATCTGCGCAATTTCGACGTTATCGCGCGGATCGGCGGAGAGGAGTTTCTGGTGGTTATGCCGGAGACGACCTTGGCGCGCGGCCAACGAATCGCGGAGAGGCTACGGCGTCGCGTCAGCGACAAGCCGTTCGATCTGGGCGGAGGCCACTCAGCTGCGGTCACCGTCAGCATCGGAGTCGCGACGCTGCGCCCGGAAGACACGCAAAGCGGATCTCTGGTGCGGCGCGCTGATCTGGCGATGTTCGAAGCGAAGAAAAGCGGCCGCAACCGGGTTAAGGTCGCGGCGGACGAAAGCCTTTAGCGTTTTCGACTTGGCCTGAGTCGCGGAAGGCCGAAAACGCGCGATCTTTCATGAAGGTCCGAACAAGATCGGCTTCGACGTAAGCCGATCTTGTTCTAGAGCTTCAGTCTATTTGATCTTCGCTTCGCGGAAGACGACGTGCTTGCGCGCGACGGGGTCGTACTTGCGCAGCTCCATCTTGTTGGTGGTCTTACGCGGGTTCTTCTTGGTCACGTAGTAGAACCCGGTCTCCGCCGTGCTCACCAGCTTGATCAGCATCGTGGTCGGCTTCGCCATGTCGATACCTTATACGCTATGGGTTAACTGAAGGAGGCGAGACAATACCCACAGACAGCGGCCTGTCAAGATTGCTTGGCCAAACCAAGGCGGCGCCTTCCCTTTGCTTCGCGGACGTGCGCGTGGCGACCATCGAACCGCGCAAGGATCGCTGCACCAGAGCCGGCTCGGTCAAAAGAGCGCGGGCGATGTCCAACTCCAGATCCTGCTCCCGATCCCGCTGAGTCGTCAGGTGGGGACAGGTTTCGGCGTAGATCTTCTGCTGATCCAGCGGCAGTTCGGCCGCAGCCCGACGCGCCTTGATCGTCGCCAGCGGATCGATCCTACCGTTGCGCAAGTCGTCCAGCACCTTCGCGGCGCTCGGTCCCTGCTCGCGCACGCAGATCGACGGCATGACCCCCAGCCGATCGAGGCTATAGCCCTCAGGGCCGTAGAACTTCGCCCAGGTGATGTGCAGATCGCCCTCATTCGGCAGAGGCAGGACGTTCTGGATGCTGCCCTTGCCGTAGCTGCGTTGTCCCACCACCAGCGCCCGGCGCTGGTCCTGGAGCGCGGCTGCGACGATCTCCGCGGAGGAGGCGGAGTTCCTGTTCACCAGCACGATCATGGGGAGCCCGCCGCTCTGATCGTCGCCAGCGGCGTCATAGGGCCGTTGGCTTTCCGGATGACGTCCGCCGGCGGTCATGATGCGGCCGCGCTGCAGGAACATGTCGGCCACCGCGATGCCTTGATCGAGCAGGCCGCCGCGATTGTCGCGCAGATCCAGGATTATGCCGCGCATGTTGCCGCCCATCTCCCGCCGGGCCTTGCCCAGCAGATTGATCAGGGTGGAGGCGGTTTCGACATTGAAGGTGGAGACCTTGAAATAGGCGATGTTGCCCAACTCCCGGCGATAACGCGCCGACTCTTCAACGATCTTCGACCGGCGGATGCGGACCGCGAAGGGCGCGGACGCTTCCCGTTGGACCGTCACGTCCACTGAGGTGCCGATCGGACCGCGCAACAGCGGGGCGATCTCCGCATTGGTCTTGCCTTGGATCGAAACGCCGTCGACCCCGATGATCAAGTCTCCGGCCTGCACGCCAGCGCGTTGGGCGGGCGCGTCGCTGACGGTGCTGAAGACGCGTCCGTCCACTTTCGAATCGAGCAACACGCCAATGCCGCCGAACCCGCTGCGCTGAGCGCGCTCCTCTCGGGCCTGATCGCGGCCGGAGTAATGGGAGAAACGGTCAAGGTCCTGCAACCCTTTCTCGAAAACGATCTGGTAAAGCTTCTCGCTGTCGGCGTCGCGCAGCTTCTGCGACATCTCCCGCCCGCTCTCCAACGCCTCCACAGTGAGGACCGCCCAGCCGCGCACGTCATTGTCCGCCGGGGTTTTGTAGGACAGCGCCGTCTGGCCGACCGTGATTTTCAACTGATCGCCGGTCCGGTCGATCGCGACGTCCGGATCGAGCGTGTTCAGCCCTTTCAGACCATGCACTGCGATCTGGGAGATCGAGACCGGCTCCACGAACAACTCGTTGATGTGTTTGAAGCCGGTCTGGAACACCTGACGCGCGGGGCCGCGCGGGAAGCCTGCGTCAGACGCTTCGCCGGCTTGCCGGCTGGACGAACGCGAATCGCCGATCAGGCCTCCGCCGCAACTCGTCGTCAGGAAGGCGAGCAATAGCGGAAGGACGAAACGAAGGCGCCGAAGCCGCGGGAGCGGTTCGGGGGTAAGGCGATTCACGAACGCGGGCAACGGCATGCTTAAAGACCGGGGTGGTCGCGAGGGAGAACTGGTCGCGACTCAAGGATAGTTTATGCGCCGTTTTTCGCTCGTAAATGAGGCATAAACGACGCAGACGGCTTAGCTCCGCGTCGGATCAGCCCTGCTGTTGCTGCGCCGCAACAGTTGAGTTAGCGACGGCCCCGCTTGAAGGGGTGCCGCACGCCCTTCACTGGCCCTTTGGCGCGTCGCCGAGGGTCGATCGGCTCGATCGTTCCGCCATCGATCAGGTCGAACGTCACGCTGCCGGTGAGCACGTCCACTTCGGCCAACTGGACCGAGACGATGTCGCCGAGGGTGAGCACGCGGCCGCTGCGCGTCCCCACAAGCCTTTGCCCGGCTTCGTCCAGGTCATAGTAATCGTTGGGCAGGCGGCGCATCGGAACCAGCCCGTCGGCGCCGGAATCGATCAGCCGCACGAACAGACCGAAGCTGCCGACTCCGCTGACCCGGCCCTGGAAACCCTCGCCGCGTCGTCCGGCCAGCCAAACCGCGATGAAGCGGTCGTTCGCCGCGCGTTCGGCGTCGGCGGCGCGGCGCTCGGTCATGGAGATATGGGTTCCCACCG
>JBMLRS010000304.1:0-1855 GCA_049240905.1 Elsteraceae bacterium | reverse complement strand
GGCCCTTCTGGCCGCGCAGGGCGTGGATGCGCGGGTCGAACGGCGTGTCGCTGCCGCGCGCGGCGTCCACGCTCAGCGATCCCACCACCAGAGCGGCGGCGAACAGATCCTCGATGTCGAACAGGGCGTCGAGCGCCAGCGCGGTGGAAACCTGCGTCCCGTTCAGCAGCGCCAGACCCTCCTTCGGCTCCAGCTCGATCGGGGCCTGGCCGATGCGCTTCAGCCCTTCGGTCGCGGGCATGGCGACCCCGCCCACCCGCACCTCGCCGACCCCCAGCAGCGCCGCCGCCATATGGGCCAGCGGGGCCAGATCGCCGGACGCGCCGACCGATCCCTTTGACGGGATCACCGGCAGCACGCCGCCGTTCACCATCTCGATCAGCAGCTCGATCACCGAGCGGCGGATGCCGGAGGCGCCGCGCGCCAGCCCGATCACCTTCAGGATCATGATCAGCCGAGTGACGCGGTCCGGCAGCGGCGCGCCGACGCCGGCGGCGTGGCTAAGCACGATCTTGCGCTGCAGCTCGCGCAACTGGTCCTGCTGCACGCGCTTGTGCGCCAGCTTGCCAAAGCCGGTGTTCACGCCATAGGCGGGCTCGCCCTTGGCCAGGATCCGCTGCACTGCGGCGGCGCTGGCGTCGATCGCCTGCACCGCGCCGGGGTCGAGGGAGATCGGGTCGTTGCTGTCGCGCAAGGACCGCAGCGTCTTCAGCGTGACGTGGCCGGGATGGAGTACGGTCATGATCAAAGCCCCAGCATGGGAAGTTTCAGCCCCTGTTCGCGCGCGCAGTCGATCGCGCTCTGATAGCCAGCATCGGCGTGGCGCATCACGCCGGTGCCGGGATCGTTGGTCAGCACGCGGGCCAAACGCCGATCGGCGTCCTCGCTGCCGTCGCAGACGATGACCATGCCGGAATGCTGGCTGTAGCCCATGCCCACCCCGCCGCCGTGATGCAGGCTGACCCAGGTCGCCCCGCCGGCGGTGTTCAGCAGCGCGTTCAAGAGCGGCCAGTCCGACACCGCGTCGGAGCCGTCCTTCATCGCCTCGGTCTCGCGGTTCGGGCTGGCGACCGAGCCGCTGTCAAGATGGTCGCGGCCGATCACGATCGGGGCGGAGACGGCGCCGCTGCGCACCATTTCGTTGAAGGCCAGGCCCAGCTTGGCGCGCGCGCCCAGGCCGACCCAGCAGATGCGCGCCGGCAGGCCCTGGAACGCGATCCGGGTCTTGGCCATGTCCAGCCAGTGATGCAGATGCTTGTCGTCCGGAATCAACTCCTTCACCCGCTGATCGGTGCGGTAGATGTCCTCGGGATCGCCGGACAGGGCCACCCAGCGGAACGGCCCGATCCCCCGGCAGAACAGCGGGCGGATATAGGCCGGCACGAAGCCCGGGAAGTCGAACGCGTCGGCGAGGCCCACGTCGCGCGCCATCTGGCGGATGTTGTTGCCGTAATCGACCGTCGGCACGCCCTGGCGATGGAAGGCCAGCATCGCCTCGACCTGCACCTTCATGGATTCCTTGGCGGCGGCGACCGTGCCTTCCGGATCGCTGATCCGCCGCTCCTCCGCCTGCTCCAGGGTCCAGCCCGCCGGCAGATAGCCGTTCAGCGGGTCATGGGCGGAGGTCTGATCGGTCACGATGTCCGGCCGGATCCCGCGACGCACCAGCTCCGGGAAGATCTCCGCCGCGTTGCCCAGAAGGCCAACGGAGACCGGCTTCTTCTCCTTGCAGCTTTTCTCGATGATCGCCAGCGCCTCATCCAGGCTGTCGGCGCGCAGGTCGACGTAGCGGGTCTCCAGCCGCTTCTCGATCCGGCTCGGCTGGCATTCGATCGCCAGCATCGAGGCGCCGGCC
>JBMLRS010000303.1:0-6144 GCA_049240905.1 Elsteraceae bacterium | reverse complement strand
CGTCGCTGCTGGGTCACGTGACGGCCGGCATGTCCTCTGTGCTGCTGGGGTCGCTGTTCGTGGTCTCCGGCATCTCCGGCTCGAAAGTGTCGGACATGGCGACCGTGGCGCCGGCCCTGTTCCCGGAGATGAAACGTCGAGGTCATAGCCCGAAGGAAATGATCGCGCTCCTGGCGACCGGGGCCGCCATGGCCGACACGGTGCCGCCCTCGATCGTGCTCATCGTGTTGGGCGCGGTCGCCGGGGTGTCGATCGCCGGGCTTTTCACGAGCGGCTTCTCCGTGGCGATGGTGCTACTGGCGGCCTTGGCGGTGCTCGCCCGTTGGAAGGCGCGGAATGAGACGATGGACGGCGCGCAACGGCTTTCCGTCGGGCTGATCTGGCGCTGCTCGCTGGTGGCCGCGCCGGCCTTGGTGCTGCCGTTCGTGATCCGCAGCATGGTCGCAGGCGGCGTGGCCACGGCGACGGAAGTGTCGACCATCGCCGTGGTCTACGCCTTCATCATCGGCGCCGTGCTCTATGGCGGGATCAGCTGGCGCAAGCTCTACAGCATGCTCGTCGAAACCTCCGCCCTGACCGGCGCGATCCTGATCGTTCTGGGGATGGCGCTCGCGATGGCCTGGGCGATCACCCAGGCCGGCGTGGCGCAGGCGGTGGCCGCCTATATGAAGGAGTTGCCGGGCGGATGGATCGCCTTCATGGCGGTGACCATCGTCGTGTTCCTGATCCTGGGCTGCATTCTGGAAGGCCTGCCGGCGATCGTGTTGATGGCGCCGCTGATGTTTCCCATCGCGAAAACCCTGGGCATCAATGACATCCACTACTCGATGGTGGTGGTGGTGGCGATGAACATCGGGCTGATGACGCCGCCGATCGGCGTCGGGTTCTATCTGGCCTGCAAAATCGGCGGCGTCTCGCCGGACGAAGCGCTCGGCGCGGTGTGGTCCTATCTCGCCGCGCTGATCGTCGGGCTGATCTTCATCGCCGCGATTCCCTGGCTGTCCCTCGCCTTCCTGTGATCGGTCACGCCGACGGCGATTCCTACGCCAGAGGCAGAGCCAGCACGAAATCGAGATAGCCTGTCGCGCCCACGCAGAAGCGGTGGTCTCCGACTTTGGCGAAGCCCTGCTTGCGGTAGAACGCGAGCGCCCGGTCATTCTCGGAATAGACGCTCAGAAGCAGGCGCGCCGCGCGGCGTTCGCGCGCGCGGGCCACCGCGAGCCGCATCAGCGCCGCCCCAGCGCCGCCGCCATGAAGACGAGAAAGAACATAGATGCGCTTCAGTTCCAGATCTTCCGGCGCGGCGCAGGGCAGTTCGGCCGCGGTGAGCAGGGCGTAGCCGACCGGCGCGGCGGTCGCGGCGGTCTCCACGAGCCAGGCGTCGGAAGTCGGGCCGATCAGCCGACAATAGGCCTCGGCGCTATGCTCCTCGCGGCAATGATCGACGATCTCCGCGCCGGTGTGGACCGGGGCGAAAGTCTCCAGGAAGGTGGCTGCGCCAACCAGAGCCAGCGCCTCCGCATCGTCCGCCGTCGCTGTTCGGATCGTCCAGTTCATCAGCCCGACATATCGTGCTTCGCTCGGAGGCGGAAGGGGCGGGCGACGAGGGCTTAGCGCATATTCAACTTAGGCTGAATCGCGAAGAACCGAAAACGCGCTCTCTTTCATAGAGGGTGGAGCAGGATCCGCCCAAAGGAGAGCGGGTCTTGCTCTAAGCGGAAAATCACACTGCCGAATTCTAAGGCTGGAACACTGTAGTAAGATGGCCGTCATCCTTCTCAACGCGCCGTCATCACCGAGCGACGGCCCTTCACTTGGCGGATGACGCCTGTCAGGCGCGCCTCACGGAGCGGTCAGCGGTTTGACGCGCCTGCTGGGCGCGAACGCCTCGCGCTAGTCGTGCTGGGGAGCCAGAAACAAGAAAAGCCAGGACTGTCGAGCGTTGACTGACAGTCAAAATCGTCAGCGCGCCCCTTCGAAGATAACGCCGAAGGTTAATTCAGAAATGTATCCCTGGCGAAAGGATGCGCAACCTTCTGTATTCACTTTTCCCGGACTTTACTAAAACTTTGAACAAATCATATCAGAACCTACTGCAGCGACGCGTCAACGCGGATTACAAGCATTCTAATGTAAATATCTTCTGATGAACTTGCCAATTGCCTTGAAGTAGAGCAGCCATCGGCCTTACGGTGCGTAGTTAACTATCGTCCCGCGCAATTGGGGATTCGGATCGGTAGCCTAGCCAAAGGTGATAAAGCCGTGATCAGAACCTCTCCCAGCAAGATTCTTGAACGGAAACTCAATAGAAGACGGTCCGAGAATTTTGCGAAGTGGACGATCTGCGCGGCGGCGGCGCTGATATCTCTCGCGGCGGTCTTTATCTTCATAAAGACCATCGAATGGCGGCAGCAGGCGATCATCGAGGCGCGGATGCAGGACGCGTCGAGGACCCTTCATTCCGCGCGGCGTTACATTGACGCTGAATTTGACTTGGTCGACCAGATCCTGACTCGCTCGTTGGCATGGATCGACAAGCGCGATCCAGCCTCGATCCCTTACGAAGAACACATCAAGCTCAAGGCTCAATTGGAGACAATGACCGCGAGCAAGAATTTCGTGTACTCCGTGTTCGACCGGCTAGGGTCCAACCAAACCGTCAATAACCGAACGTCCGACATCTCCGATCGCGACCACTTCAAAACGCACTTGGCGCTGAATGACCCGATGTCGAAGTTGCGTTATGACGGGACGCGGCGGTTGGCGATCAGCGCGCCATTTCAGTCCCGCGTCCGCAGCGTCGAAGTGATCGCCGCCTCCAAAGCGATCACGAGCGAGACGGGCGAGTTCCTCGGCATCGTCAGCGTCACGATCCCGACCAGCGACCTGCTTGATATCTTCAGTCTGCTCCGCCGCGGCGAGCATGACGCGATCTTCCTGATGCGCAACGACCGCGTCGGCGTCGCCCGGGAACCCTCGCATCAGAGCTTCTCAGGAAAGCATCTGCCCAACGCGCTGGTGTTCCAGAACTACCCGCGGCTGGCCGAAGGCACCTTCGAGGGCGCGGCGGCCACGGATGGGGTCAAGCGGCTGGGCGCGCATCTCTCGCTCGCGCCTTTGCCGCTGGTGCTGGGCTTCTCCTTCTCAGCCAAGGATCTGCTGTCGGAATACTCTGAGCCCACGATGTTCGAGAGCATGATCTTCGGCGCGTTGATTCTGGCGATCATCGCCTTCGCCGCCTTCGCGTTCTTCGCCCATTCCAGGGCGGTCGCGTTCGGCGAGGCCGCCGTGGCCGGTTGGCGCGAAGCGCAGGCGGCCAAGCGGGAGTTGGAAGGCGCCTTGAACCGCGAGGAGGAACTGCGTTTCGCCGCAGAAAGCGCCAATCACGCCAAGACCACCTTCTTGGCGAACATGAGCCACGAACTGCGCACGCCGTTGAACGCCATTCTCGGCTTCGCCGGGCTGTTGAAGTTGAAGGCCCCGGACCCGACCTGCCAAACCTACGCTGACTACATCGAGGAAGGCGGACGGCAACTGACCGACCGCATCAGCGAGATTCTGGACATCAGCGCGCTGGAGTCCGGCAGAGTGACGGTGTCGATCGAGCCGGTGGAGGTCTGCGATCTGCTTGCGTCGATGTCACCCACCTTGCAAGGGTTGGCGGACGCCCATGGCGTGACGCTTGAGCCGCCGGACGACCTTACCCCAGTCTGGGTCCAGGCCGATCCGGCTAGGTTGATGCAGGTGTTCGAGAATCTGAGCAGCAACGGGATCAAGTACAATCGCCCCGGTGGCCGTTTGAAAATCACGGTTACGCAGCGCGAAGCAGGCTATGCGCGGATCACCTTCGCCGACAATGGCGGCGGGATCCAGATAGAGCGGCAGTGCGACCTGTTCAAAAGGTTCACCCGGCTCACCGACGATGTGGGCGCGATTCCAGGCGCGGGCCTGGGCCTGGCGATCTCCCGCGATCTGGTGGAGTTGATGAACGGCCATATCGGTTTCCGCAGCGAATATGGCGTTGGCAGCGAATTCTGGGTGGACCTCCAGGTGGCGGAGTCGAACGAAGCGACCTCGCCAGCCTCCTTTAACGCCCACGCCGACGCCGCCTGAGCATCCACCACCCCCGGGCCCTGGGCGCACGGAACCTGACCGAGTCTCAACCCGCCGTGGCGGCGAAGCGGCTGGCGCGATAGGCGCCGATCGTGGTTGCGTCGTATCGCGCGGGATTGTCCGGCGAAACGCAACTGGGCAGACAGGCGAGCTCGGCGTCATATTCAGCCTGGAAGAAGAAGGCGACGCTGCGTCGCCTGACGGCCAAGCCCGCCGGGGCGTTGGCGACCCGGTGCGGCGTGGAGATCCAGCGATCGTTGGTCCAGCGCATCAGCACGTCGCCGATGTTGACGGCGATCAATCCCGATGCAAGAGGCACCGGGATCCAGGCGCCGTCGCGTCGGCGCGCTTCGACCCCGCCGACATCGGTGTCGCTGACCAGCAAGGTGAGCATGTTGAGGTCGGTATGCTCCCCCGCCCGCAATTGCCCGGGCGCGGGCGGAGAGGAACGCGCGGGATAGTCGATCAGCCGAAGCATTGAGATGTGACGGCGCGTGATCGCCTCGAACCGATCCGCCGGCAGATCAAGGGCGATGGCGGACAGCCGCAGCAAGCGCCGCGCGAGATCGGTCGCCGCGCGCCAGTATTCCTCCATCAAACCGCGCAGTTCGGCAGGGCGCGCCGGCCAAAGATTGGGCGCGAAATGCGGGTAAGCCTCCGCGCAGGTGAAATAGGGGTCCGCGCCCGCGTCGATCGGGCCAATGGTGAAGACCTCCTTGTCGTCCGGCGGAGTCTGACGACCGCCGAGCCGGGCCAGCGTCTCCTCTCCCCGCCCGATGAAGCCGCGGTTCTGATCCGGCCGCGGCCGGGCGACGCGGCTCTTCTCCTCAAGCGGCAGATCGAAGAACGCGCCTGACGCCGCCTGCAGAGCGTCGATCAGAGAGGTCGCAATCCCATGCCGCGCGACCGCGTAGAACCCAATCCGTTCGCAGGCCGCGGCGATCGCGGCGGCGCAGACCGGATCGGGCTGAGACAAATCGATGACGGGGATATCCTGCATGCGCCGAACGGAGCAACCGGCGTGCCAGGAGCGGGGGCGGGCTGGGTCAGTTCAAGAACTCCGGCGAGATCAGGCTCGGCAGGAAGAGCGAGACCTTCGGCCACATGATGATTAGCGCCAGAACGACCAGCATCGGGGCGAGCATGATCATGGTGTCCTTGATCGCCGATCGGAGGCTGATGCCGGCGACCGAGCAGGCGATCATCAAGCAAAGCCCATAGGGCGGCGTCACCAGGCCGAAGGCGAGGCTGACGATGCCGATCATCGCGAAATGCACGGGATCCATCATGACCGCCTTGGCCAACGGCGCCAGGATCGGCCCGACGATGATGATCGCAGGAATGGCGTCGAGAAAGCAGCCGACCAAAAGGAACACGGCCGCGATGAAGAACCCCGTCTCGATGAAGCTCATCCCCCAGCTTGACACGCCCGAAAGGATCGCCTGCGGCATCTTGTAGTACGCCATCAACCAGCCGAACGCCGAAGCCGTGCCGACGCAGAACAGCGTCACGCCCGCGAGTTTGCCCGTGTCCAGCAGCGCCGCCTTGAGGCCCTTCATGTCCATCTCGCGATAGACGATCAGCGACAGGACGCTGGCGTAGACCACGGCGATGGCCGCCGACTCCGTCGCGGTGAACCAACCGAAGACCTTGCCGCCGATGATGATTCCCGGCGTCATCAGCGCAAACACGGAGGTCTTGAACGCGGCGCCGAGCTGCTGCAGCGACGCGCGCGGGTAGGTTGGATAACCGCGCCGAACGGCGTAGGCGTGCACCGTGCCCATCTGCGCGACGGCGATCAGAACGCCCGGCACCACCCCGGCCAAGAACAAGGCGCCGATCGACGTGGTCAGGATGCCGCCCCAGACGATCATCAGGATCGACGGCGGAATGATCACCGCGAGCACGGCGGAGACCGCTGTGATCGCGACCGAGAAGCTGTCGTCGTAGCCCTCCTTCCGCTGCGCTTCGATGAAGATCTTCGACTGGCTCGCCGCGTCCGCGGTGGAGGAGCCGGAAATGCCGGCGAAG
>JBMLRS010000302.1:0-1331 GCA_049240905.1 Elsteraceae bacterium | reverse complement strand
CCTGGATAAGGAATGCGAGCGGCTGCAATCGGAGGCGGACGCGCTGCGGGCGCAATGACATGAGCCCGACCCCCGCCAGCTTGATCGCCTTGAATCGCTTCGGGCTTGGCGCGCGTCCAGGCGACGCGGCGCTGGTCGGCGCCGACGCCAAAGCCTGGTTGCGCGGGCAGATCGCGCCGCCGCCCGCTCTCCCTGTCTATGACGGTTTGCCGCCGGGCGGGATCTCGGTCGCCAAGCTTGTCTCGCAAGGCCAGTCGGCGGCCGAGATCGCGAAGGAGGCGGAGCGGCTGGCGCGCGAGCAAGGGCGCGAGCTGTACGCCCGGGAGATGGCGGCCCGACTCGCCGCCCAGCTTGAAAGCCCGGCGCCCTTCATCGAGCGGATGACCGCCTTCTGGAGCAATCACTTCACAGTCTCGATCCAACGCCCCACTCTGCTCGGCGTCGTTGGCGCGTTCGAGCGCGAAGCGATCCGCCCGAACGTGGTCGGGCGCTTCGCCGATCTGTTGCGCGCGGCGGAAAGCCACCCGGCCATGCTGCTCTATCTCGACAACGCGCAATCGATCGGCCCGAACTCGCCGGTTGGACGCCGGATCAATCGCGGGCTGAACGAAAATCTCGCCAGAGAGATTCTGGAGTTGCACAGCCTCGGCGTCGATGGCGGCTACAGCCAAGCCGACGTGCGCGCGCTGGCCGGCGTCCTCACGGGCTGGTCCATTGGGCGCGCCGACGAACCAAATCCCGGCCAGTTCATGTTCCGCGCCCGCGCGCAGGAGCCAGGACCCCAGACCTTGCTGGGCGTCGTCTATGACGGCGACGGCAAGCAACGCGCCGATCGGGCGCTGGGTGATCTGGCCCGGCATCCGCGAACGATCCAGCGGCTCAGCGCGAAACTCGCGGCTCATGTCACGCGCGACGATCCCCCGGCCGCGCTCGTCGCGCGTCTGACGGCGGTCTGGACGGGGAGCGACGGGGATCTGGCCGCGGTCTACGCCGCGCTGATCGACGCGCCGGAATGCTGGGATCCGGCGCCGCGCAAGCTGAAGACCCCCCATGAGTTCGCGCTGTCCACCTGGCGGCTGCTGCAGGATCGGAGCCCGCCGAAGGACCGGCTCGCGAGCCTGGGCGCGCTTGGCCAACCCTCCTTCGCGGCGCCCTCGCCAGCCGGCTGGTCGGATCGGGAGGCGGATTGGCTGGGCCCGGAAGCGCTGATGCGGCGGATCGAGTCGACCGGGGCGAAGAGCCTCGTGATCGGCATTTCCGGCGGGCTGGACAGCACCCACGCGCTGATCGTTGCCGCCAAGGCCTGCGACCGGCTGGGCCTGCCGCGCTCG
>JBMLRS010000301.1:0-5168 GCA_049240905.1 Elsteraceae bacterium | reverse complement strand
GAATGGCCTAGGAAAGCGTGATCAGCGCCCTCATTTGCGGCTCCGGGAAAGGGCGATAGCCATGCTCATGCCCGTGATTGGCGATCTCAATTCCGATCGAACGGGAGTTGACGTCGGGCAGCCCACGCCACTCGGAAACGCCGGCATGCCAGCAGCGGGCGCTCTCCTCCGCCAGCTGATACACCTCGCCGGCCTCGCTTATCACGTAGTGCGCGCTGACTCGCGCCTTTGGATCGCAAAGGCGATCGACCGCCTCCAACGCGTCGGTCATGCCAGTGTAGTGCATCAGCAGAATGTCGATCCCGCCGGCGCGCGCGTCGATGTTGGGGGAATGGCGACGTATCAAGCCGGCTTCTCCTTTTTCGGACGTTCCCAGACCAGCATGCCGACGCCGCCGAGGGTGATCACGCCGCCCAGAATCCGCTGGGCGTTGATCGGGTCGCCCAAGGTCAGAATGCTGAGCGCAACGCCGATCACCGGGACCAGCAAGGTGAGCGGCATCAGAAGCGAAATCGGATGGCGCGCGAGCAGCCACTGCCACGCGACATAGCCGAAGATTCCAACAATAAAAGCCATGTAGAGCGCTGATATCCAAACCCATGCGCTGGCGTCGCGCACGGCTTCCACTTGGCCGGATTCAAAAACGAACGAGAGCCCGGTCAGCATCGGGGCGGCGAACAGCGCCATCCAGCCATGCAACGCCAAAGGCGGCGTCTGGCTGAGCGCCTTCATCTGAATGTTCGAGACCGCCCACATGAATGCGGCGAACACGATCAATCCGACGCCGAGCATCGCCTCGTCGCCGCTTCCCGCCAGCGTCTTGGCGCCGGAACTGTCCAGCGCGATGAGCGCCACGCCGAGCATGGCGAGACATGTGCCCGCCAGCCGTTTGAGCGGCGGCCGTTCGCGGAACAGCACCGCCGCCAGCAAGGTCGCGAACGGCACTTGGAGCTGCGAGACCAGCGCCGCGGTCGACGCGTCCACCCGTTTGACGCCGCTGAACATGAAGGCGAAGTGAAGCGCCCCCAAGGTCACCGCCAGCTTGAAGATCGCGCGCAGGGACGGCCAGGGAACCTTCACGAAAGGGACCAGCACCAGCGCGATCAGCCAGAAGCGGAAGGACAGCAGAAGGATCGGCGGCATGTCCGCCAGACCCAGCTTCGTGATCGGGAAATTGCCGCCCCAGGCCACGGCCACGGCCAAGGCCAGAAGGAAATGCTTGAAGGGCACTCAGCGCCAACCATTCTGCGCCCGCAGGCGATCATAGGCGTCATTGATGGTCGCCAACTGCTCGGCCGCGAGCCGCACGGCGTCGAAAGGCAGGCCCTGGGCCGCCAGAACGTCAGGATGATGGGAGCGGACCAGCTTCAGCCACGCCGCCTTGGCGGCCTCCTGATCTGCGTCGGGGGGGAGTTCCAGAATCGTGTAGGGCGACTCGTCGGCCGCCGAGATCCCTATCTCGTAGCGATGTATGCGGTCGAACACCGCAGGCGGCAGGCCGAACAGCGCCGAGACGGAGCGGAGATAGTCCATCTCCGCTGGCAGAATGCGCCCATCCGCCTTGGCGATCCGGAAAAGGCCGGACAGGAGCTGCTCCAGCACGTCCGGCGCGTCGGCGAACAACCGCCCGAGCTGGCGCGCGTAGGATTCGTACCCAATCGTGTCGCGTCGGGCGAGATCGAAGAAGCGATGCACGCTCTTGGCGTGCTCGGGATCAAAGGTGAAGAAGGAGCGGAAGGCGGCGACCTCGTCGGTGGTCACTTGGCCATCCGCCTTGGCCATCTTGGCGCTCAGCGCGACGACGCCGATCGTGAAGGCGATCGATCGCGTCGCTTGATCGACGTCGACCGGTTCGACCTCGCTGACCGCCCAGTCCACCGCGTGCCCAGCCGCGGCGCCGATCAACCCGCCCAAAGGCCCGCCGATGGTGAAGCCGGCGGCTCCCCCGATGATTTTTCCCCAAAGCGCCATGGTGCTTGATGCTACCGCAGTCCGCTCCTACCCGCAAAGGGAGCGGCGGGCGGCGCGCGATCTCCGGCGAAACAGAAATTTCTATGCGATTTGTTTGATTGTCGCTTCTGTTGAAGGCGAGGTAAATCTTGATTCGCGTCAATCAAGGACAAGCTGGCGATGCGTTCAATCAATACAAAGATACTAATAGCGGTATTTTTGGTCATTGTAACCGTTTTCAGTGCTGCTGGCGCTCTCACTACTGTGCTGCTGGCGGATCTGGAAAGCCGTTATCTCGGCTATATGTCCGCAGCGGCGAAACTAACTGACGATTACCGCGAATCCCTATTGCAGCACCGTCAGGAGCTTGACGCTCTGCCGCGCCGTCTGATCGTTGACGGCGCGGGCCGCCTGCAGACGCTGCTCAAGGAGGCCGGCCCGGTCGACGCGATCGATCATGGGGAAGACGCTCTGGCTCAGCGCTACGACCGCGCTGGGCGGCGCGACCTTCGACGCCAGGGCTTCATTCTGGTGGATGCGCGGGACGGCAAGCCTGCAGCCTCCTTCGGCCGTTTCGCTCCTGACGGCGCCTTCCAAGGCGTGCGGGAGTTGCGCGCGGGGATCGACGAGGCGGCGCTCCGCGCCATCGTGGAGCAGGTCGAGGCCGAGCGCGCCGATCCGAACGCAACCAAGCAGATGATCGATCGGGCCTTCAATGACCTGACGGACCGGCTGTTGAAGAGCGATTCGACCGAACGCTTGGTGTCCGGTCAGGAGACGGTTCGCAACGCGCGCGACGAGTTGATCGCCACGGTGAATGGCTTGCCTTTGATCCTGATCTGCATGGCGGTGGCGACGATCGCGGCAACGATCGCCGCGGTGACGCTGGCGACGCGTCGGCTGGTGATCCGGCCTTTGATCCAGCAGACCCGCGCCATCGAGCGCGTCGCCTCCGGTGATTTCGCGCATGTCGAGACCGGCGTGGCCCGCCAGGATGAAATCGGCGCTCTGGCGGCGGCGGTGGAGGCGTTTCGGGCGAGTTCTCAGCGGGTTCAGGAATTGGAGGCGGCCCAGGCGGAGGAGCGTCTGGCGGAAGCGCGACGACGCCAGGATGACCGAGCGGCGATCGCCGCCGCCTTCGAGACGTCCGTCAACCGGGCCGCCGGGGCGGTCGACGCCGGCGCGCTGGCGATCCTGACCGCGGCGCAGGTGATGGCCACGGACCAGGGCGCGTCCGCTCGCGGCTCGTTGAACGTGGCGGACGCGGCGGAAGAGGCGACCGAACGGCTGACCGTCACGGCCGCCGCGGTGACGGAACTGGGCGTTTCGGTCGCGGAGGTGGCGACGCAAGCCGCGCGCTCCTCCAACTTCGCGATCGAGAGCGTCGGCGACGTCGATCAAGCGGCGGAGCAGATCACCCGCTTGAACCAGGCGTCGACCGAGATCCACGCCGTCTCCGAACTGATCCGCGGCATCGCTCGACAGACCAATCTTCTGGCGTTGAACGCTTCGATCGAGGCGGCGCGCGCTGGCGAAGCCGGACGCGGCTTCGCCGTGGTCGCCGGCGAAGTGAAGCAGTTGGCGGATCAGACCGCCGCCGCCACCGAGGGGATCGCGCGCCAGATCGCGTCGATACAGGCCGAGTCCAGTCAAGCCGTCTCTGCGATCGGGCGGGTGCGCGGCGCGATCCACGCGATCTCCGATAACACCAGCGGCATCGCCGCCGCCGTCGAGCAGCAGCGCGCCAGCACGGACGAGATAAACCGGTCCCTCGGCGCTCTGAATGAGCGGATGTGCACGGTGACCGAGCAGATCCGCGGCGTGACCGGCGGCGCGATCCTGACCTGCGCCAACTCGATTGAGGTGCTTTGGACCGCGGAGGCGCTCTCGGAGACGTCCCAGGGCCTGGGAGGAGACGCGCGCGACTTTCTGCGTTCGATCGCCGCACCTTAGAAGCCATGCCGCGCCGTCAAGGCTGACCCGCAGGAGACGGCGCCCTGGTATGGCCGTTTTCTTGCTATATTGCGACGCAGCATGACGGCTTACCGCAAACTCACCCCCGCTGATTCACAGGAGATTTTGCAACATCTCCTGCGCCTGGATCCTGCTGATCGGCGCTGCCGCTTTCACGCCGCCGTCTCGGATGAGGCCGTGTCGGCGCATGTGAAGCGGCTCGATTGGATGCGCTCCCATATGATCGGCTGCTTCCAGGGCGGCAAGCTGCGCGGATTGGCCGAACTGGCGTTTGAGCGGCTGTGGATGCCGCGCGACGCGGAGTTGGCGGTGACGGTCGAAGCGCCTTGGCGTCAACGCGGCGTCGCCACCCAACTGGTGCGCCGCGCGGCGGAGCTCGCGCGCAATCGCGGCATCCATACTCTGGTGATGCTTTGCCTGACCGACAATCAGCCGATGCGTCGCATCGCCTCCCGGCTCTCGGGCAAGCTGTTGCTTGAGGACGGGCGGATCGAGGGTCAGGTGGGGTTGCCGGACCCCACGCCGATGTCCTTGATGATGGAGGCGATGGAGCAGGCCTGCGACAGCTTCGAGGCCTTCGCCGATGATTGGCTGGCCGAAGCCGCGATCGACTCGCGACATTGACTCAGCGTGTTTTGCGGGGCTGCGACGTCGCCCTGCGCTTGCGCCGCCGACCCTGGCGGTCTAAATCCCTCGGCCCACCGTTCCATCGAGAAATCTTATGTCCCAACACCGCCTGCGCATCGCCCTGCAGAAATCCGGCCGGCTGTCGGAGCCGAGCCTGGCTCTGCTGAAAGCCTGCGGGCTGAAATTCTCCTGGCGGAACAAGCTGGTCAGCCGCGCCGAAGGCATGGCCGTCGAAGCGCTGCTGGTCCGCGACGACGACATCCCCAGCCTGGTCGCCGACGGCATGTCCGACATGGGGATCGTGGGCGAGAATCTGGTCGCCGAGCACAGCCTGATCACGAAGGTTCCGGCGCATTCGCCGAAGGCGATCTCCGTGGCTCTGCCGCTGGGCTTCGGCCATTGCAGGCTGATGGTCGCCGTGCGCCATGGCATGACCTATCTGGGGCCGCAGTCTTTGGCTGGCCTGACCATCGCCACCACCTATCCGGCGATGGTGAATGATTTCCTGGCCCGCCATGGCGTCTCGGCCTCCATCGTCCAACTCAGCGGATCGGTCGAGGTCGCGGCGCGGCTGGGCATGGCCGACGCGGTCTGCGATCTGGTGGTGACCGGCGCGA
>JBMLRS010000300.1:0-9531 GCA_049240905.1 Elsteraceae bacterium | reverse complement strand
CGTGATCTCGACGTTTGACTTGAAGCTCATGTTGAGCAGCCAATAGATCGGCAGCAGCAGGAACAAGAGATAGCCGATCAGGACGAAGTGACGCGCGCGCATCAGGATTCTCTCCGCTTCTGCGCCAGATCCTCGGCGTCGGACGAGGTCATCACTGTGTAGAAGACCCAGCAGACCGTCAGGACGATGACGTTGTAGATGATCGAGAAAGCGGCCGCCCGGCCCAGATCGAACTGGCCCAGCGCGATCTTCACCAGATCGATCGACAGCAAGGTCGTGGCGTTGCCAGGTCCGCCGCCGGTCACGACGAAGGGTTCGGTGTAGATCATGAAGCTGTCCATGAAGCGCAGCAGCACCGCGATCAGCAGAACCCGCTTCATCTTCGGCAGTTCGATCTTCGCGAACACCGCCCAGCGCGACGCGCCGTCGATCTTCGCCGCCTGATAATAGGCGTCGGGAATGGATTTCAGGCCGGCGTAGCACAGGAGCGCGACCAGCGACGTCCAATGCCAGACGTCCATCACGATGATGGTGATCCAGGCCGACAGCGGATCGCGCACATAGTTATAGTCAATGCCCAAGCCATTGACCGCGGCGCCAAGCAACCCAATGTCGCCGCGCGCGAAGACCTGCCAGATCGTGCCGACCACGTTCCAGGGGATCAAAAGGGGCAGGGCCATCAACACCAGACACCAGGCGACGCCCCAACCCTTCTTCGGCATGGAGAGCGCGACCAGGATGCCGAGCGGCGTCTCGATCGCGAGGATGATCGCGGAAAACAGGGCGTTGCGCCAAAGCGAGTCGAAGAAGCGTTCGCCGATCTGGGTGTTCGGGTTCAGGATCTCGGCGAACCAGCCGACGCCGTTCCAGAAGAACTGGTTGTTCCCGAAACTGTCCTGCACCGAATAGTTCACGACCGTCATCAAGGGCAGGATCGCGTTGAAGGCGACCAGCAGAAAAACCGGCAGGACCAGGAACCAGGCGCGGTTATCTTGCGTCTTCTCCATGGTTCAGATCTCCTCCCCAACAAGGCGTCGACCATCGGCGTAGATCGAGGCGCGCTCCAGTTGGATCGCGATCGAAACCTCGTCGCCGTCGATCGCCGCGCCGTCCGGCGCTGTCACGGCGGCGGGCGTTCCCGCCACCTCCACCCGCGCCAACCGAACTCGGCCCAGATCTTCGATCCGGCGCAGCTTGGCCGGCAGCCCGACGCCGGGCGGGGCGAGCGTCGCGTATTCCGGCCGCACCCCCAGCTCCAGCTTCGCGCCTGCGGCCGGCTCATAGCGGCGGCCGAGCGGCAGGATGAAGCCTCCGACCGTCGCGGTCGCCCCGGTCACTTGACAGGGAAGGAAGTTCATTCCGGGCGAGCCGATGAAGTGGCCGACAAACTTGTGCTCCGGCCGTTCGAACAGCGCCTCCGGCGTGCCGGACTGCACCACCGCGCCGTCCAGCATCATCACCACCTGATCCGCGAAGGTCAGCGCCTCGGTCTGGTCGTGCGTCACATAGATCATCGTGACCTCCAGCTTGGCGTGCAGCGCCTTCAGTTTCGAGCGCAGCTCCCATTTGAGCTGCGGGTCGATCACGGTCAGGGGCTCGTCGAACAGCACGGCGGCCACGTCCGGCCGGACCAGGCCGCGGCCGAGCGAGATCTTCTGCTTGGCGTCGGCGGTCAGGCCGCGCGCTTTGCGCCCAAGCTCCTGCGACAGATCCAGCAATTCTGCGATCTCCGCCACGCGGGCGCGGATGGTCGCGGCGTCCACGCCGCGGTTCTTCAACGGAAACGCCAGATTCTCGCCGACCGTCATGGTGTCGTAGACGACCGGGAACTGGAACACCTGGGCGATGTTGCGTTCTTCGGTCGTCGTGCGGGTCACGTCGCGATCGCCGAAGCGCACGGTTCCGCGGGTCGGCGTGACCAGACCCGACAGAATGTTCAACAATGTCGTCTTGCCGCAGCCGGAAGGGCCGAGCAGAGCGTAGGCCCCGCCATGCTCGAAGCTCTGGCTGATCTCCTTCAGCGCCCAGTCCGCCGGATCGGGCGAGGGCGCCGGTTTGTAGGACTGCGCGACGCGGTCGAGGGTCAATTTCGCCATCAGGCGGTCCTCGACGGCGGGGTGAGGTCGGCGGCGAGCGCCAAGGCGCCGTCGGCCTTGAAGAAGAGCAGATGCGCGAGATCGACGTAAGCCTCGATCCGCGCTCCCGGCAGATATTCGCGGACGCCGCGCGCGAGCGCGACGAAGCGTCCGTTTGGGGCGTCGACATGCACGAAGCTCTCGGACCCGGTGATCTCGGAGACGGAGACCACGCCCGGCACCATCAGGCTCTCCGGAAGGGGATCCAGCGAGAGGTGATGCGCCCGAACGCCAAGGGTGTAGTCGCCGTCGGGCAGGGCCGCTTGAGCCCCGGCCACCGGGATGTCGCCCACTCCGCGCACGGTCAGGACAGCGCTACGCTTCACCGCCGCCATGCAGTTCAGCGGCGGGTCTGAGAACACCTGCGCGGTGATCAGGTCCTTCGGTTGGCGATAGACCGCGCTTGAGTTCCCATATTGGGTGACGCGGCCTTCATGCAGCGTCGCGGTGCGGCCGCCGAGGAGGAGCGCTTCGGTCGGCTCCGTCGTGGCGTAGACCAGGACCGCGCCCGTTTCCGCGAAGATCTTCGGAAGTTCCTCGCGCAGTTCCTCGCGCAGCTTGTAGTCGAGGTTGGCGAGCGGCTCGTCCATCAAGACCAGGCCAGCCCCTTTGACCACCGCGCGGGCGATGGCCGTGCGCTGCTGCTGCCCGCCGGACAACTGCAGCGGCGTGCGGTCGAGATAGGGGGCCAGCTTCAGCAGGTCGGCCGCCCGGCGCACTTTCTGGTCCAGCTCCGCCTGCTTGACGCCAGCGACGCGGAGCGGGGAGGCGATGTTCTCGTACACCGTCATGGACGGGTAGTTGATGAACTGCTGGTAGACCATCGCCACGTCGCGGCGGCGGACCGGCGCGCCCGTGACGTCCGCCCCGTCGATGAAGAGCCGGCCGGCGCTCGGCGCGTCCAGACCGGCCAGAACCCGCATCAGCGACGTCTTGCCGGAGCGCGTCGCCCCCAAGAGGACGTTCAGGCTGCCTTTCGGCATCTCGAAGGAGATATCGCTGAGATGCGTCTCGCCCCGCACCACGCGGCTGACGCCGTCGAGCCGGACGCTCATGACGCGGCCTGCGCGACGGGTTGGCGCGCGATCTCGACCAGGAAGGCGTCGAGCGCCGCCGCTTCGGCCGGACTCAAGCGCAGCCCAAGCTTGGATCGGCGCCACAGGAGGTCCTCCGCCCGCCGCACCCATTCATGCTCCGCCAGATAGCGCGCCTCGCACTCATACAGATCGGCGCCGAAGCAGCGTCCCAGATCCGCCGCGGTCTTCACGCGATCGACGATCAGGCTCGCTTTCGTGCCATAGGCGCGCGCCCACCGCCGAACGGTGGGGCCGGGAGCGGCCGGCGCGGCGTCCTGAAGCCGCGCGACCAAGGTTTCGAAGCCGTCATGCGGGAAATCGCCGCCGGGAAGCGGCGCCGTCTCGGTCCAGACTTGAGCCGCTGGCAAATAGGCCTTCAGCTTGTCGAGCGCGGCCTCCGCCAGCTTTCGGTAGGTGGTGATCTTGCCGCCGAACACGTTCAGCAGCGGCGCGCCGTCCGCCGGCGCGTCCAGCGTCAACACATAGTCCCGAGTCGCTTCCTGCGCCTTTGAAGCCCCGTCGTCATAGAGCGGCCGCACGCCCGAATAGGTCCAGACCACGTCGGCGGGCGTGATCGGATTGCGAAAATACTCGCTGGCGGCGGCGCACAGATAGCTGACTTCCTCGGGGCTGGCGGAAACCGCGCTGGGATCGCCTTTGAAGTCGCGGTCGGTCGTGCCGATCAGCGTGAAGTCGCGCTCGTAAGGGATCGCGAAGATGATGCGGTCGTCGGCGTTCTGGAAGATGTAGCAGCGATCATGGTCGTAGAGCTTGCGCACCACGATGTGGCTGCCCTGCACCATCCGCACCTTCTCCTGAGTGTTGGAGCGGACCACGCCGCTCAGCACAGATCCCACCCAGGGGCCGGCGGCGTTCACGAGGATGCGGGCGGTGATCTGCCGACGGCGGCCGGTCTCGCTTTCCTCGACCTCCAATCGCCAGCAGGCCGCTTCGCGCGTCGCCGAGACGACTTTGCTGCGCACGTGGATCTCCGCGCCGCGATCGGCCGCGTCGCGCGCGTTGAGCACGACCAGCCGAGAATCCTCGACCCAGCAATCCGAATACTCAAAGCCTTTGCGATAGTCGCCCTTGAGCGGCGCGCCGCGAGGGTCGTTGGCCAGATCGACCGTGCGTGTTCCCGGCAAGATCTTGCGACCGCCGAGATTGTCGTAAAGGAACAGACCCAACCGAAGCAGCCAGGCGGGCCGCAAACCGCGGTGATGCGGCAGCACGAACCGCAAAGGCCAAACGATGTGGGGAGCGAGCCGCAGAATCACTTCCCGTTCGATCAGCGCTTCGCGCACCAACCGAAACTCATAATGCTCCAGATAGCGCAGCCCGCCATGGACAAGCTTGGTGGAGGCGGCGGAGGTCGCGCCGCCGAGATCGTTCTGCTCGAACAAAGCCACGGTGAGGCCTCGACCCACGGCGTCCCGCGCGATTCCGCAGCCGTTCACGCCGCCGCCGATCACGGCGAGGTCGAACTGCGGCGCGGACTCTTCAAGCGCAGGCATTCTCAGCGATCCCTCCCAGGAGCAAACTTTTTTATCTTCGTTTTTTAGTAAAGCGAACGCTAAGCGAAAGTCGCATCAGACGCAAGCGATCCTCGGAAGAGGCGTTTCGCCGCAGTCAGCTCAGTTGCTGGTTCGGCAGGCACTCGATGACCCGAACGCCCTGAGCCTGACAAAGCGCGGCGATAGAGGCGCTGGGCAGGGCGTCGGTCACGAAGGTCTGGATCTGCGACAGATGACCGATGCGGATCGGCGCGGCGCGTTCGAACTTCAACCGATCGGACGCCAGGATCACATGGCGCGAATTCTCGATGATCGCCTGGCTGACGCGCACTTCGCGATAGTCGAAATCCAGCAACGCGCCATCCTCGTCGATGGCGGAGGCGCCGATCACGGCGTAATCCACTTTGAACTGACGGATGAAATCCACCGCGGCCGCGCCGGTCACGCCGCCGTCGGACCGACGCACCGGGCCGCCGGCGATGATCACCTCGATCCGCTCCTGCGCGTGCAGGATGTTGGCGACGTTCAGGTTGTTGGTGATCACCAGAAGCCCGGAATGGCCGATCAGCGCCTGCGCGACGGCTTCGGTCGTCGTGCCGATGTTGATGAACAGCGAGCAGTTGTTCGGGATCAACTCCGCCACCATGGCGCCGATCGCGCGCTTCTCTTCCGCGGCCAGATGGCGACGCGCCTCGTAATCCAGGTTTTCGACGCCGGAGGAGACGCAGGCGCCGCCGTGCAGGCGCGCGAGAATCCGGCGCGAGCACAGCTCCGTCAGATCCTTGCGAATCGTCTGCGGTGTGACGTTGAAACGGCGCGCCAGATCCTCCACGCTTACGCGCCCGACGCTGCGGGCGAGGTCGACGATCTCGGTCTGGCGCGGTGAAAGGCTCATTGCCGTCCTGCCCAAAAATGCCTGATCGTCAAAAGGCTTAATCCCGCCATGACCAGGGTCGCAATGACGAAAAGCGGAAAGGCCGCCCATTCGATCGGCCCGGTGACGCCGCGTTCGACGCAGCGCAGGGTCGCGACGGAAAGCGCCGCGGCGCCGAAGCTGAAGCCCCAATAGGCGGGGGTGAAGGGTTGTTCGCGGATCCAGGGCAGCAGCCGGATCAGGATCAACGCCTGCAGCGCGCCATATCCGAGCAGCGCTTGGGCGAACAGATCCGGCGGGCCGGAGGTGATCGCCAGATGGGCGACGCAGGCGACGGTCGGCGGGCCGAACTGGATGCCCAGCGCCGGCCGTTGCATCGGGGGCAGGGGCGTCTGCTCGATCGGGCGGCGCAGGATGATGGATTCAAGCGAAACCCAGCCGAACATGCCGATTCCGAAACAGAGGCGCGCGAGATCCTGGTGGCCGTGGGTCGCCGCCGCGATCGCTGACACCAGCCCGCCCGCGACGGTGGGGATGTAGAGGATCGGCGTGGTCGCCTCGACGCTCCGCTCGCTGCGCCACATCAGCCCGCTGTGCCAGACCACGAAGATCAGGGCCAAGGCCGCGCCGATGAAGAACAGGGCGTTCCCTAAACCCGGAAAATGCGGGGCCGCCGCGATCGAGACCAGCATGGTGGTGATCGGGATCAAGGCGACGAAAGCGCCCTGCACGGGATGCGCCCATTCCGCCGCGATCGCTTCGCGCGCGGTCAGCAACTTGCCGAGATAGAGCGCCAGAAGGGTCAGCCAGATCAGCGTGGCGAAGACCATGATCGCCTCCGCGATCCAGCCGGGAACGCCCCAGACCGCCGCCGCTTCGCGCCAGGCGACGCCGAGGCCGATCAACCCCAGCAGCATCCCGAAGAAGGACGCCGGTATCCGCGCGCAGAACTTGCCCAATCTATCCCCCAAACGCCGCTCAGCGGCGGCTCTTGCTCTCGTCCGATCCCAAGCGGGCCTCCAGCCAGCGCACGCCCCAGGAAATAACCAGGATCAGCGCCATGTATTCCAGCACCAGGATCGTGTAGATCTCCAGCGGTCGATAGAGCGTGACGACCAGTTCGTTCGCCTGCCGGGTGAGCTCGCCCAACCCGATTACGGAGGCCAGCGACGACATCTTCGTGACATAGACGAATTGATTGCCCAGCGGCGGCAAAATCCGGCGGATCGCCTGCGGCAGGATGATGAATCGCATCTTGTGCCGCCAGGTCAGGCCGATGCTGTCCGCCGCCTCATGTTGACCGCGCTCGATCGATTGGATGCCGCCGCGGAAGATCTCCGCCTCGAAGGCGCTGTCGCACAGCGCCAGGGCCAGAACCGCCGCCGTGAACACGTCCAGCCGCAAGCCGATCAACACTGGCAGGCCATAAAACACCCACAGCAGCATCACCAGGATCGGGACGGAGCGGAACGCCTCGACATAGACGCGCGCCGCGCCGCGCAGCAGCCTCGACTTCGCCATGCCCATCACGCCGACCGCCAAACCGATCCCAACGGACAGAAACATCGCGCAGAGCGAGACGGCGATCGTGTTTCCCAATCCTCCGATGAGAAAATCGAGATTGTTTCGCCCTTGCGCCGTGGAAGGATTGACCACAAACCAACCCCATCCGTAGTTGCTGGCGCAACCCGACAGAAAAATGGTCAAGGCGAGCGCCCAAATCGCATTCCGGGCTTTGTTTTGCATGAGGTTCATGGCGTATTTCTATTCGCGAACTTTATGGGGGCAGGAAAGATGGGCGTGCGGACGATCGGAAAACTTTTTCTCGCTGGCGTGATGCTGCTGTGCGCGACGGGCTTTGCGCAAGCCCAGCAAAAATCACGGCTGACCACAATCCAGGAAACCAACAAGCTGCGGGTGGGGACGACTGGCGATTTCAACCCAATGAGCTTTCGTGATCCCACCACGCGGGAGCTGAAAGGCCATCAGATCGACGTCGCCAATCAATTGGCCAAGGACATGGGCGTTCAGATCGAATTCGTGCCGACCGATTGGCGCACCCTGATCAACGGCGTGCTCGCGAACCAGTACGACGTCGTCATGACCGGCACCTCGATGAGCGTGGCGCGCGCCAAGGCCGTGGGATTCACGATCCCCTGGGGCAAGAACGCTTTCGTCCCGCTGGTCGACAAGGCCAACGCCGCCAAGTTCAAGAGCTGGGATAGCCTGAACGATCCGAGCGTCACCGTCGCTTTCAATCTGGGGACGACGATGGAGCAGTTCGTGGCGCGTGATCTGCCGAAGGCGAAGGTCCGCCGAGTCGAAAGCCCGGCGCGCGATTGGCAGGAGCTGATCTCCGGCCGGGTGGACGCCACGATCACCAGCCTCATCGAAGGCGCCGCGCTGACCGATCAATATCCCCAGCTCCAGATGCTGTTCACCGACACGCCGCGCAACGGCATCCCGATGGCCTTCATCACCGCGATCGATGACGTCGTGTTCCTGAACTTCCTCGATAATTGGATCCGCATCCGCACCGCCGACGGCTGGTTCGAGGAGACCAACAAGAAGTGGAAGCTGACGGGTCAATGAGCGCGGACCGGGTTCTTTACGCAAACGCCATCAGCAACTACTGCGCCAAGACCCGGATCGTCCTGCGCTACAAAGGTTTGGACTGGCGTGAGGTCGCGCCGCCGGACGGCTATGGCTCGGCGGCCTACCGCAAGATCATTCCCGCCGGCTCGATTCCCGGCCTGATCGACGGCGATCTGGTCCTGAGCGAGTCCGAAGTGATCAACGAGTATCTGGAGGATCGCTATCCCGATCCTCCGATGCTACCGCCGGACCCCGCGGGCAGGGCGAAGGCGCGCATGGTGACGCGCTGGCACGACTTGTGGGTCGAGCCGCCGATCCGCCAGCTGTTCCGCCATATGGCGCCCTCGATCCGCGATCCGGCCTTCGTGAAGGATCGGGTGGCGGCCATGCAAAAGCGGCTGGATCAGCTTGATGACCTGATCACCCCCGCGCCCTTCGCGCTGGGCGACGAAATGACCCTGGCCGATTGCCCTTGGCCCGCCACTTTCGTGATGTTCGATCACATGATGTCGACCTTGGGCGAACCCTGGCGGCTGTCGCCCAAGCTGACGGCGTGGCGGAGGCATCTGGAGGCCCATCCGGCGATCGCGCCTGAGGTGTCTAGTTACCATAAAGCCGCCGAAACATGGGTTGCGGCGAAGCTCGCCTTGGTGTGACATGCCGCCCGAGTCCCGAACGCTGAGAGGAAAGTTCAGATGTCCCGCATCGCCTACGTGAACGGTCGCTATGTCCCGCATCGCGAAGCCTCCGTGCATGTCGAGGATCGCGGCTATCAGTTCGCCGACGGCGTTTATGAGGTGGCCTACGTTCATGGCGGCGTGGTGATCGACGAGGAGCCGCATCTGGATCGCCTTGAGCGCTCCCTGCGCGAACTGCGCATCTCCATGCCGATGTCCCGCGCCGCGATGAAGCTGGTGATGCGCGAAGTGCTGCGGCGCAACGGCATCGTGCAGGGCACGATCTACACCCAGATCACCCGCGGCGTGGCGCGTCGCGACCATCCGTTCCCGGCGGCGTCGATCCGGCCGGCGGTGGTCTTCACCGCCAAGCGCTTCAAGACTCCCGACCCAAAGGTGATGGAGAAGGGCGTCGGCGCGATCACGACGCCGGACATCCGCTGGGGCCGCTGCGACATCAAGACCGTCTCGCTGCTGCCCAACGTTTTGGCCAAGCAGGCCGCGCGCGAGGCCGGCGCCTATGAGGCCTGGATGGTGGACCGCGACGGCAACATCACCGAAGGCTCCTCCACCAACGCCTGGATCGTCACCAAGGACGGGGATCTCGTCACCCGGCCGTTGGACAACGGCATTCTCGGCGGCATCACCCGCGCGACGTTG
>JBMLRS010000299.1:1454-2552 GCA_049240905.1 Elsteraceae bacterium | reverse complement strand
GGTCGGCTTCTTCGCGGAGGCGGTGACGCGGGAGATCACGGTCGATCCAGAAGAGCTGGAGGACGCGCAGTGGTTCACCTCGGGAGAGCTGCGGCGCTTCGCGGATCAGGGGAAGTCGCTGCCGCGACCGGATAGCATCGCCCGTCGTCTGGTGGAGACATGGCTGGCGACCCGTCCGCCAGCGGCGTAGCGTTCGCCTGGCCCAGCCAATCGAGCGCCGCGCGCAACGGCACGACGCCGCCGATCACCACGATCACCGGGGCTTCCAGACCATGGGCTTCGACATCCGCCGCGCAACGCGACAACACCGTCTCCACCACGCGCTGGCGATCGGTGGTGGCGTTGGCGATCAGGGCCACCGGCTCCGATCCCTCGCGGCCATGGGCCATCAGCTTGCCGGCGATCACGTCCAGATGCTTCAGCGCCATATAGAGCACCAGAACCGGAGCGCCGCGCGCCAGCGCCTGCCAGTCGAGCCCGTCCGGCACGTCGCCGCTGCTGTTATGGCCGGTGATGAAGGTGACGGCGGCGTTCACGTCGCGGTGGGTGAGGGGGATGCCGGCGTAGGCCGGGCCTGCGACGCCGGCGGTCACGCCCGGCACGATGCGGAACGGCACGCCGGCCACGGCCAGCGCCAAGGCTTCTTCTCCGCCGCGACCGAAGATGAAGGGGTCGCCGCCTTTCAATCGCAGCACGCGCTTGCCGGAGCGGGCGTACTCGATGAGTTTGGCCGTGATGTCCGGCTGCTTGGGCGAGGGCTTGCCGCCGCGCTTGCCGGCGTATTCCATCTGCGCGTCAGGCCCGGCCAGCGCCAGGATGCGGGAGTCGACCAGCGCGTCGTAGACCACCACGTCGGCCTCGGTCAGGCCGCGCGCGGCGAGCAGGGTCAACAGGCCTGGGTCCCCCGGTCCCGCGCCGACCAGCCAGACCGAGCCGGGCGCGAAAACCGGGGGATGATATTCGGGAATCTGCATGCCCCGATTTGGGGCGCGCCGGCTCAGGATCGCAAGCTTTCAATTGGCGGCTCGCCGTGAGCGACGACCCGCCGCGCCGCCCGGACGCGCCCTTGCGCAGCGGCTGGACCACCGGCGCCTGCGC
>JBMLRS010000299.1:0-1444 GCA_049240905.1 Elsteraceae bacterium | reverse complement strand
AGGGTCTGCAGGCCGGATCCTTCCCAACCCAGGTGACCATTCGCTTGCCCAGGGGCGAACGGCCGACTTTCGCGATCGAGGAAAGCGCGCTGGGGCCGGGCTGGGCCAGCGCCGGAGTGATCAAGGACGCCGGCGACGACCCGGACGTGACCCATGGCGCGCTGGTCCGCGTCACGCTGTCGCAATCGGCCGGCGGGATCGAGTTCCGCGCCGGCGAGGGGGTGGGGATGGTGACCCGCGCCGGTCTGCCGATCCCGCCGGGTCAACCGGCGATCAACCCCGGCCCGCGCGCGATGATCGCCGAAGCGCTGACCGACATCGCCGAAAGCCTGGGCGCGCCCTTGGCGGTGACGGTCACGATCTCGATCCCCGGCGGCGAGAAGCTGGCGGAGCGGACCCTGAACGGGCGACTGGGGATCGTCGGCGGCCTGTCGATCCTGGGCACCAGCGGGATCGTGACGCCCTATTCCTGCGCCGCCTGGGTGCACACGATCCATCGCGGGATCGACGTGGCGATCGCCGCCGGCCAGCCCCATATCCTGGGCGCGACCGGCTCCACCTCCGAAGCGGCGGCGCAGGCGTTGCTGGGTCTGCCGGACCTGGCCTTGATCGACATGGGGGATTTCGTCGGCGGCATGCTGAAATATCTGCGCAAGCATCCCGTGCCGCGCGTGACCATCGCCGGCGGCTTCGCCAAGCTGGCGAAGCTGGCGCAGGGCCATCTGGATCTGCATTCCGGGCGCTCGCGCGTGGATATCCAAAGGCTCAGCGAAGACCTCCGCGCGGTCGGCGCGCCGGCTGAGCTGTTGGAGGCGGCGGGCCAGGCCGTCTCCGCCGGGGAGCTGCTGGAGCTGGCGCAGGCCTATGAGAAGCCGCTCAGCGACCGGATCGGCGCCCAGGCCGTCGCGCGGTGCCGCCAGGAACTGCCGAGCGAGATCGGCGTTGATCTCTTAATGTTCAATCGCGCGGGTCGCCTGATCGGTCATGCCTGAGGATCGCCTGCGCGTTCTCATTCTCGGCGGAACCACGGAAGGGGCGGAGCTGGCCCGCCGTCTGGTTCAGGCGCTGGGCGATCGGCTGGAGCTGACCAGCTCGCTGGCCGGGCGCACGAAATCGCCGGGGCCGCTGCCGGGGGCGGTGAGGATCGGCGGATTCGGCGGGGCGGAAGGATTGGCTGCGCATCTGCGCGAGCAGGAAATTCATGTGCTGATCGACGCCAGCCACCCCTTCGCCGCGCAGATCTCGCAGAACGCCCGACTGGCGGCGGAAATGGCGGGGACGCCGCGGTTGCAGCTGCTTCGCCCGCCCTGGCCGCGCGACCCGCTGGATCGCTGGATCGAAGTGGCCGATCTGGCCGGCGCCGCGCAGATCATCAGGCGGGTCGCGAAGCGCATATGGCTGACCGTCGGGGCGAGCGACCTGGACGCCTTCGCCGGGATCGACG
>JBMLRS010000298.1:0-3303 GCA_049240905.1 Elsteraceae bacterium | reverse complement strand
ACAAGCGCCCGGAGGCGGTTTCGAAGCGTCAGACCGAAGGTTTGGGTGGCTTCGGCGGCGGCTTCTCGCCCTTGTCCGGCTTCTGCGCGCGACCGAATGAGGCGCGAACACCGGCCGAGGGGACGCGATCCTCCGTTGCGGCGCTCGCCGCGATCGCGGAGGGGCAACAGCTCCAGCTCGCGCAGCAATTCACCAGGCAGAGGCGGTCATGGGCGAACGGCGCGGCGGCCTGAAGCTTCGGCGGCGCGACCATCTTGACCGCGGTCGACTGACCCGCGTGGACATGAGCCTGGGCTTTGGACGGCGCGCCGAGGCACGCCATCGCCAGGATCATCGCCAACAAGCACAGCCGTCTGATCATCATGTCTCCCGCCCCTGGGCCTCCGATAGGCCCGGATCGTGGCGAAGTAAAGACTCGCTCCGCCGCGATAGCCTGAAGTGCGCCAGATTGGTAAGACATTAGGATGCACAGTCCATTCTGAAAGCCCCTCTCATGAATGACGCCCGCTTGGAGGCCATGGCCGCCAGCCTGGAGGCCAGCGGGGATTATCGCATCCTGCGCAAGCTTCGCCCGCTGGCCGCCACGCCGCCGCCGCCCGGCGCCGCGACCAAGACCGGGCTTTTCGTCGACGTCGAGACCACCGGCCTGGATCCGAAGCTCGACGAGATCATCGAACTGGCGATGACGCCCTTCACCTATGGGCTGGACGGCGTGATCTACGCGGTGGGGGAAAGTTTCGGCCAGCTGCGCCAGCCCTCCCGCCCTATCCCACCAGAGATCACAGCGCTGACCGGGATCGACGACGCGATGGTCGCAGGCAAAGTGATTGATCCTGAAGCGGTCGCCCATTTCGCCGGCCCCGCCGCCTTCGTGATCGCCCATAACGCCGCGTTCGACCGGCGCTTTCTGGAGCGGTTCAGCGAGGTGTTCACGACCAAGCCCTGGGGCTGCTCCATGACCCAGATCGACTGGACGGCCGAGGGCTTCGAGGGGACGAAATTGGCCTATCTCGCGATGGGCGCGGGCTTCTTCTATGACCGCCACCGCGCGGTCGCCGATTGTCAGGCGGCGATCGCCTTGCTGGCGCGCCCGCTGCCGAAGACCGGCGCCCTCGGCCTCACGCGGTTGCTGGAGCGCGCCCGCGCGCCGACCTGGCGGATCTGGGCGGAAGGCGCGCCCTTCGATCTGAAGGACGCGCTGAAGGCCCGGGGATATCGCTGGAACGGCGACGGCGCGCCGCGGGCTTGGTGGATCGACGTCGCCGACGCCGATCGCGAGGCCGAATTGGCCTTTCTTCAGACCGAGATCTACCAGCGCGAGATCGATCTGCTGGTGAAGCGGATCGACGCCTACGACCGCTTTTCCGAGCGTTGCTAAGCGGCGGCGATCACTTCGATCTCAACCAGCCATTCCGGCAGCAGCGTCTCCACCACGATCGCCGTGGTCGGCACGCGTCGCTCTCCGAGCGCCTGGACGCGAGCGTTCTGGTTCGCCTCGACATAGGCGGCGTCGCGCAGATAGCTGGTCAGACGGACGATGTTATCCGTGGTCATCCCGGCCTCGGCGAGGATGCGCCGGAGATTGGACCAGATAAGGGACAGCTGTTCCTCCAGCGTCTCCGGCGCGTGGCCCTTGGCGTCCAGGCCCATCGTGCCGCTGACGAAGAGAAAGCGAGCGGCCCCGCTCACCTCCATCGCGTGAATGTATTCGTTCGACGCCGGGTAGACGCCGTCCACCGGGTTGATCGGGATCATTTTCATGGCGAGCATCCTTTCGATGGGATGAAGACCACGGTATAAATCGTCGATTCCAGAAGAATTCACCGAATGAATAAAGAAACAGAAGATATTCCGCCGAACGAATCAGCGTCGCGTGGGCTTGACGCCTTCGACCGAAAGATCTTAGGCGCGCTGCTGCGCGACGCGCGGATGTCCTACGCCGACATCGGTCAGGCGGCGGGGTTGTCGGCGCCGGCCGCGCATGAGCGCGTGAAGCGGCTTCGCGCCTCCGGCGCCTTGAAAGGCCTGTACGCCGCGATCGATGGACCGGCGAGCGGCAAGCCGTTCCTCGCCTTTGTGCATGTCGACGCCGACGGCTGGGGAAAAAGCCAACGCATGCTGCGCTTGAAGGCGTTTCCGGAGGTGGAGGAGATGCATTCCGTCGCCGGCGACGCCTGCGTGATTCTCAAGGTCCGAACCGCCAGCGCGCAGGCGATGGAGCAGTTCCTGTCCCAGCTCTATGTGCTTCCCGGCGTGCGGGGCACGAAAAGCTACGTCGTGCTCTCCACCTACGTCGAACGTCCAGTGCAAGCGGAGGTCACCAGACGCTGGCCGGACGTGCCCCTGCCACCGGAATAATCGCTTTCCCACGATTGGAAGTAAATGCCGCCAGCGGTTTCAAATTGACAAGATTTCTGCGCGGCCGTCACCGTGATCACAGTTTCGGCGAAGCAAAGACTCTAAAAATCCTGGACAGGGAGCCAACGCCAAATGTTGCCCATCACCGGCTATGTTGATCGTTGGAGCGTGAAGCCCGGCGAAGAGATCGCCTTCATGATCAGCGTGCAAGGCGGAGGCCGCTATCAGGCCCGGGTCGCCCGCGTGATCTGCGGCGATCCCAACCCACAGGGCCCAGGGTATCGGGAAGAACCGGTCGCCTGGGATCTTGAAGGCGGGCATGACGGACGAGAGCAGCGACTGGCCAAGGGCTCCTGGGTCGATGTTCCTTCGCATGAGCTGGACCCGCAGCGCGGCGTGACCCTCGTGGCGACGGTCTGGCCGACCTTGACGGCCGCAGGTCCTCAAGCCGTGTTGAATTGGACTGGAGGCGGCATGGCGCTAACCTTGGGCGTCGGCCCGAAGGGCGCCTACGCCCGGCTGGTCAGCCCGAAAGGCGTGGTGGAGGTCGAGGCCGGAATCCCGCTGACCGAGCGCGCGTGGCATGACGTCGCTTGCCGCTACGATCACGCGGCTGGCGCGCTCGAAGTCGCTCAAGCGCCGCGCAAGCCGCGCCTGGATCTCGACGAACGGACGGAGCGCCATGTCGCCGCCAACGGCGTGCTGCGCGGTTCCGGGGCCGTCGCCATCGCCGCCGAACGAGGGCCGGAAGGCGCGCGCGCCTGCTTCAACGGCAAGATCGAGCGGCCGCGTCTGCTGGACGCTGCGGAGGCGCTGGGCGTGGTTCTGAAAGGTCAGGCGTCGGGCGCCGCCACACCGGCCGGTCACATGATCGCGGAATGGGATTTCGCGCGGGACATGGGGAGCGATCAGGCGACCGACATAGGCCCCGCCGGCCGTCATGGC
>JBMLRS010000297.1:895-1511 GCA_049240905.1 Elsteraceae bacterium | reverse complement strand
CGCGAGCGTGCGGCTGATCACCGAGCCCGGCGGCGAATGCCAATCCATCACGGCGATCACCAGCTTGCCCTCCGGCGTCAGCACTCGGGCGGCCTCCTGCGCGGCGGGAGTGGGGTCGAACCAATGCCAGCAGGTGGCGGCGGTCACGACGTCGAAGGATGAATCCTCGAACGGCAATTCCTCGGCGACGCCTTCGACATACTCGATCGAAGAGCCTTCGGCCGCTGAGGCTTCGCGCGCCTTGGCGAGCAGTTCGGGCGACGGGTCCAGGCCGGTGACGGTGCAGCCGGCCCGGGCCAGCGCCCGCGCCATCAAGCCTGTCCCGGTCCCGACGTCGAGAGCGCGCTGGTTCGGCGCGCCCACGCCATGCGCGGCCAGCCTGGCCATGAAATCAGGCGGAAAACCCTGTCGATGGGTGGCGTAATCGTCCGCGGCCTTGCCGAAATCAATCTCGATGGGCTGCACCGCCGGCTCCTGTCAAAATCCGATCACGCCATTACGGTGGGAGAGGCTGCGCGTTTCAAGATCAAAACACATCAGATCTTCGCCAATCACCAATGGGCCGGACCAGTTCTCGCGAGTCTCCGCCAGCAGGGCCGGGCGATCGAAGCGGGTC
>JBMLRS010000297.1:0-885 GCA_049240905.1 Elsteraceae bacterium | reverse complement strand
TGATTGAGGATCAACAGGCCGACCCCGGCCTCCGTCGCGACGCGGCCGGCCTCGGCGGGCAGGGTGTGATAGCTGGCGACCGCGGCGACGCCCTCGGCGCTGCGCACCCCCGGCGTCACTTTCATTTCGCGATGGATGAAACATTCATGGACCAGCGCGTCGGCCCCGCGCGCCGCCTCGATCAAGGCCGGGCAATAGGCGGTGTCGCCGGAGAAGACCGCCTTGCGGCCGCCCGCCTCGAAGACGTAGCCGTAGGCGTGCTTGACCGGTTGATGGGCGACGGCGACCGCCCGCACGGTCACGCCGTCCTGCTGATAGACGATCCTGTTGGTCAGGTCCGGATCGATCTCCGTCACTTCGACCTGAAGCGCTTCGGTCGATGGCCGGCGCTCATGGGCGATGCGCTGGGCGCGCTCGGCCGCCCAGAGCTCCATCGTGCCGGTCACGAAAGCGCGGGTCCCTACCGGTCCGATCACCCGCTGCGGACGGTCGCGGCCCTGGTGCCAACTGGAGATCACCAATTGATAGAAATCGACCAGATGGTCGGAATGCAGATGGGTCAGGAACAGCGCGTCGATCGATTTGCCCGGCGTGCCGGCCTCGACCAGCCGCTGGGTGACGCCGGAGCCGCAATCGACCAGGAAGCTGCGCCCATTGACGCGCGCCAGATTGGACGGGCCGCGGCGGTCCGGATCGCATTGCGGGCAGCCGGTGCCCAGCAAGCAAATATCAAACAAGCGCCTCGATCTCCGCTTCGGTGAAGGCGTAGGTCGTTCCGCAGAACTCGCAGGTCGCCGTGATCTTGTGATCGACGGTCATTTCCGTCAGCTCCTCCCGCGTCAGGCTGCGCAGGATGGTGGTGACGCGCTGGGCGGAACAGCGACA
>JBMLRS010000296.1:0-2012 GCA_049240905.1 Elsteraceae bacterium | reverse complement strand
GCCCAGCTCGCGGTCTGCCGGGAGGTCCTGGGCCCGGACGTGCCGATCGTCCTGGGGTTGGACCATCACGCCAACGTCACCGATCAGATGGTGCGGGAGTCCGACGCGATCGTCGGCCATCGCACCCAGCCGCATGATCCGTTCGACACGGGTCGGATCGGCACGGCGCTGCTGCTGCGGCTGATCCAGGAGAAGCTGCGGCCGACCATGGCGCATCGCAAGATCCCGCTGGTCACCCATCAGGAACAGTTCCTGACCGCGCAGGGGCCGATGAAGGTCTGGTTCGACCGCGCCCGCGCGATGGAGGCCGATCCTCGCGTGCTGCAGGCGGCGCCTTTTCCGATGCAGCCCTGGCTGGACGTGGCGGAGGGCGGCTGGACCAGCGTGGTGGTCACCAACAATGATCAAGCGCTGGCCGATCAGTTGGCGGACGAGCTGGCGGATCTGGTTTGGTCATTGCGCGACGATCTGATGGCGCGCGAGGCGGTTTCGGTCGACGAGGCGGTGCGCCGGGCCGATCAGGCGGCCAAGGGCGTGGTGGTGCTGAGCGACACGGGCGACACGGTCTTCGGCGGCGCGGCGGGCGACAGCAATGTGCTGCTGGAAGCCATGCTGCGTTTGGGGATCCGGGGGCGCGCGCTGATGCCGATGATCGCGCCCAAGGCGGTGGCGCGATTGTTCGAGGCGGGCGAGGGCGCGACGGTGACCTTGCCGTTGGGCGGCGAGGTCGCGCCGGCTTTCTTCACGCCGCTGACCGTGACTGGGACCGTGCGTCGCCTGGGATCCGGCCTTGTGCCTGTCACAGGATATCAGGACAGCGACATCGACATGGGGCGGGTCGCCGTGTTCGAGGTCGGGCCGGCCACGATCCTGTTGAGTGAGCTGCGCGGCGTCGGCGGCAATCTGCCCGACGTCTATCGCCCGTTCGGGGTGGAGCCGCGTGACTTCAAGATGGCCGTGCTGAAGACCGCCTCGAACTTCCAGTTCTTCGAGCCGATCGCCAGCCAAGTGATCCGCGCCGACACGCGCGGCCCCGGCCAATCCGACGTCTTCAGCCTGCCCTGGACAAGGCTGCCGCGCCCTATCCACCCGCTCGACCCCGTCACCGACCGTCGAACCCGACGCTCATCCCCACACTGAACAGGAGGCAAGCATGACATCGCGATCTTTCGGCCTATCTCGCCGCCGTCTCGGCGGTCTTGTCCTTGGCGTTGGACTTGGCCTCGGCTTGCTGTCGCCTCCGGCGCAAGCGCAACAGAGCCTGCGCGTCGCCCTCCTGGCGGACATCGCGAACTTCGATCCGCATCAGTTCTCGATCGTCAACGCCTCGGTGATCAAGAACCTCTACGACAACCTCATCGAATACACGCCCGACGGCAAGCCGATCCCCAGCCTGGCGGAGGCCTGGGCGATCGCGCCGGACTCCAGGTCCGTCACCCTGACCCTGCGCAAGGACGTGACCTTCCATAGCGGGGCCAAGCTGGACGCCGACGCGGTCGCCGCCACCTTGAAGAAGGCGGCGGATCCGAAGCTGGGCAAGAACGTCTATCCGACCATGTCGTTCGTGCAGGATTGGACCGTGGTCGATCCTTCGACCATCCGGCTGAACTTCAAGAACGCGGCGCCGGAGCGCCAGATCACCGACCTGCTGCAGTTCATCTCCATCATCGACCCCGCCGGGATCGACACGGTGGAGCAGAAGCCGGCCGGCAGCGGCGCTTACATGCTGGCCGAGCGCGCGGTCGGGCAACGCATCCGCCTGACCGCCAACCCCAACTATTGGCGCAAGGATCAGCCGGTCACCAAGGAAGTGGTGATGACCATCTTCTCGCAGGACGCCGCCGCGACCGCCGCGCTGGAATCCGGCGGGGCGGACGTGATCTACGCCGGTTCGGCGCGCAGCGCCTCGCGTCTCAAGGCGGCTGGATATCCAGTGCTGGAGGGGCCAGGCCCGCTGGTTCAGGTGTTCCGCATCAACGCCACGCGCGGCCCGTTCAAGAACGAGAAATTCC
>JBMLRS010000295.1:0-2114 GCA_049240905.1 Elsteraceae bacterium | reverse complement strand
CATCTGAAGGCGCTCGGCTGCCAGCGCGCCGTCCTGCACGCGGGAGAAAAGGCCGCCCCGCTCTATCGCCGCCTGGGCTTCGAGCCGACGGCGGAGCATGCGCTGAACTTCAAATCAGCGGAACTCGGATAGGCTCTTACCGCGCCCCTTCGCGCCGCTGAAACGGATAGGGCGCCTCCTCATCCACTTCCTCTTGCGAGATGGCGCTGACCTTGGCGAGGCGGGGGCCGCGGCGGCAGGCTTCGATCATGGTCGCGATATCGTCCGCTTCGCCGTCGATCAGCGCTTCGACCGTGCCGTTGCGGCGATTGACGACATAGCCCGCCAGATCGAGGGCCTGGGCTTCCCTCGCCATCCAGTCGCGGTAGCCGACGCCCTGCACGATCCCGGCGATGGTGAGGCGGATCGCCATGATCTCACGCGAACTCGAGGATGACCTGGTCGACCGTCAGGCTCGACCCGGCGCTGGCGGCGATCGATTTCACGACGCCGTCCTGCTCCGCGCGCAGCACGTTCTCCATCTTCATCGCCTCCACCACGGCCAGCGCTTCGCCCGCCTTCACTTCGGCGCCGGGCGCCACCATCAAGCGGGACAGCAGGCCGGGCATCGGCGAGAGCAGGAATTTAGACAGGTCAGCGGTCTGCTTCACCGGCATCAGCTTCGCCAGCTCCGCCGCGCGCGGGGTCAAAAGCCGGATCAGGATCGCCTGACCGCCCATCGAAAGGCGCAAGGAGGCGCCCTTCGGTTCGATCTGCACCCGCATCGGGGCGCCGTCGACGAAGCCATCGAACAGCCGAAGATGGGCGTGCAGTTCGCCCTTCAGTTCATGGCTCTTCCCGCCGATCGTGACGTCGGCGCCGCCGCTGGTGAGCGAGACGGCGACCGGTTGGTCCGCGCCATCGATCTGCGCGACCAGATCGCCGGTGAGCTTCAGCCCGGTCGATCCGGCCTCGCGCACCCGCTGGCTCTGAACCCGGGCGGCGGCGATGGCGATCATGGCTGAGAGCTGCGCGCCCTCCGGATTGGCCGCGCGATAGCCCTGCGGAAATTCCTTGCCGATCGTGTCCGTCGAGATGTCGCCGGTCGCGAAGCTCGGCAGGCGGATCAGGGCGTTCAGGAACTCCAGATTATGGTTCACGCCGCGCACTTCGAAACCGTCCAGCGCGTGGCTGAGGCGGGCGGCGGCGGTCGCGCGGTCGGGTCCGGCGGCGATCAGCTTGGCGATCATCGGATCGTAATGGATCGAGATTTCGGCCCCTTCGAACACGCCGCTGTCGACCCGCACCCCCTCGCCCGAGGGCTCGCGGTAGCGCGACAGCCGGCCGATCGAGGGCAGGAAATTGCGCGCGGGGTCCTCGGCGTAAAGCCGGGCCTCGATCGCCCAGCCGCACAGCTTGATCTGGTCCTGCGTGAAGGGCATGGCCTCCCCGGCGGCGATGCGGATCATCCATTCGACCAGATCCAGGCCGGTCACATATTCGGTGACGGGATGCTCCACCTGCAGGCGGGTGTTCATCTCCAGGAAGAAGAATTCGGAATTGGGCGCGACGATGAACTCCACCGTCCCGGCGCTGCGGTAATCCACCGCGCGGGCGAGCGCCACGGCCTGCGCGCCCATCTTGGCGCGGGTCGCCACATCGAGGAACGGCGACGGCGCCTCCTCGATCACTTTCTGGTGGCGGCGCTGCAGCGAGCATTCGCGCTCCCCCAGGAACAGCGTGTTGCCATGCCCGTCGGCCAACACCTGGATCTCGATATGTCGGGGTTTTTCGATGTAACGCTCGATGAACACCCGGTCGTCGGCGAAGCTGGAGCGCGCTTCGTTGCGGGCGCCGTTCAGGCCCTCGATTAGCTCCGCGTCGGTGCGGGCGATGCGCATGCCCTTGCCGCCGCCGCCGGCCGAGGCCTTGATCATCACCGGATAGCCGACGTCATGGGCGACCTCCGGCGCCTCCGCCTCGCTCTCCAGGCTGCCGACATAGCCGGGCACGACGCTGACGCCGGCGGCCTGCGCCAGCTTCTTCGATTCGATCTTGTCGCCCATCGCCTCGATCGCGCCGACCGGCGGCCCGATGAAGGCGATCCCGGCCTTGGCCAGCGCTTCGGCGAAACC
>JBMLRS010000294.1:0-4098 GCA_049240905.1 Elsteraceae bacterium | reverse complement strand
TCGTCATGGATCCGTTGTCCTGCGCCGTTGGATTTCCGTCATCCATTGTCATTGGGCCGCGCAACTTGCAAGCGCCACTCAGTTGCGAACTCAGCCGTTCCTCCGGCGCACGCCTTCAGCGCAGGAATTTGGCTTCGATCGCGCGCATGCGTTCGTCGCCCTGCAGCGCGATGATGTCCTTCACCGTCGGCAGACCGGCGTCGGCGTTTTGCGCGCCGCCGTCGCGGCGGATCTGGGCGAATACCGCCCGCATCGCGCCGACCGCCGCGCGGATCGCATGGTTGCCGTAGATCACGATCCCGACTTTGCCGGTCGCCGCGATCTCCGCCTCGGTGAGCTGCGGATAGGCGGTGGGCACCAGAACCAGCGGCGCGCGGCCGGGCCAGGCCTGGATGAAGGCGAGGATCTCGTCCGGCGTTTTCTGCTTGGAGTGGATCAGGATCGCGTCCGCCCCGGCCTCCTCATAGGCCAGACCTCGGCGGATCGCCTCCTCTTGGCCGAGGCCGGCGATCAAGGCCTCGACCCGGGCGATCACCACGAAATCCGGGTCGCGCCTGCTGGCGACCGCGGCCGCGATCTTGCCCTGGAACTCCTCAAGGCGCACCAGTTCCTGGCGGCCGTCGGCGCGCAGGCTGGTGTCCTTCGGGAAGGTCTTGTCCTCCATCACGATCGCCGCGGCTCCGGCGGCCTCATATTGCGGGACCACATAGCTGACGTTGACCGCGTTGCCGAAGCAGTTGACGATGTCCGCGATCAGCGCGACGCGCACGGTGGCGGCGATCGCCCGCATCATCTCCAAATGCGCGCCCATCGAGAGGATGTTGGCGTCCGGCACGGCGAAGCTTGCGGACAGCTCGAAGCCGCTGCCCCAGATCCCGTCGAACCCAGCCTCCTCCGCCAGCTTGGCGGCCAGCGGATTATGCGCGGCCATGGCGACGAAGAGCGCGCGGCTCGACAGCGTCGCGCGAAGTTTTTTGGGCTGGGTCATGGCTTGGTCTGCGTCGTGAGGTGGGCGGCGATGCTGCGCGCAGCGCGCGACGACTGTCAAAACTTATAGGGCGAGCCATCGATCCTGGGCCCGAACGCGCGGTGGAAAGCGCGCGCGCCTCCCGCTAACCTGCCGCGCAGGCGGCGGGGAATTCATCGTCATGTTCGACCGTTTGGCGGCGCCGCGCGGCGGCTTTCTGCTGCTCTCGGCCCATCCGGCGAGCCAGGGAAATCTGGCGGCGGCGCTGGCGGATTATCGCAGGGCGGGGGCGCAGCTGTTGCTGTCGCTGCCGCCTGCGGCGGAGCTTGAGCAGCTTGGGCTGGGCGCGCTGGCGACCGAGTGCGCGGCGCTCGGGCTAGATTGGGCGCATTGTCCGATTCCCGATTTCGAGCCGCCTGGCCCGCCGTTCGAAGCGGCCTGGCGCAAGGCGGGGCCTGGGCTGCACGCCCGTCTGGACGCGGGCGAGACGATCGGTCTTCATTGCCACGCCGGGTTGGGACGCACGGGAACCGTCGCAGCCCTGATCTTGATCGAACGCGGCGTCACCCCGGTTGAGGCGATCGCGGCGGTCCGCCGCGCGCGTCCCGGGGCGATCGAGACGGCGGCGCAACTTTCCTACCTTCACCTGAAAGCAAGTTCATGACCGAGCGCACCATCGTCATTTTCGATCTGGGCGGCGTCCTGATCGATTGGGATCCGAGAAATCTGTATCGTCGATTGTTCGCGGGCGATCTGGCCGCGATGGAGCGGTTCCTGACCGAGGTCTGCACGCCCGACTGGAACAAGCAGCAGGACGCCGGACGACCGTTCGCGGAGGCGGAGGCCGTGCTGATCGCGCAGTTTCCGGAGCAGGAGGCGATGATCCGCGCCTGGCGCAAAGGCTTTCAGGAGATGATCCCCGGCGCGCTGGAGGATGTGGTGGAGATCCTGACCGCGCTGCGCGCCAGGGGAACGCCGCTCTACGCGCTGAGCAACTGGTCCGCGGAGACCTTCCTGGAGATGCCCGCGCGCTTCCCGTTTCTGAACTGGTTCCGCGACATCGTGGTCTCCGGCCAGGAGCGCGTGATCAAGCCCGACCCGCAGATCTATCGCATCCTGCTGGAGCGGAACGGGATCGCGCCGGAGGAGGCGGCGTTCATCGATGATTCGCCGGCCAACGTCGCCGCAGCCGACGCGCTCGGCCTGCGCGGGCTGCATTTCTCGTCGGCGGAGCGGCTCAAGCAGGATCTGCGCGCGCTTGGGCTGCTATGAGGCGGCGAGGGCGGCCAGCCGCGCCTTGACCTTCGCCACGGCGGCTTCCTTCACTGGGCCGTAGCCGCGGATGTCCATCGGCGCGCGGGCGAGCGCGAGCAGGGTTTCGGGCGGCGCCGTCCCGATCTTCGCGATCAGGTCCTCGACGATCGCCTCGTACCAGCCGATCAGGCCGCGCTCCATTCGTCGTTCCGCCGTGTAGCCGAAGGGATCGAAGGGCGTGCCGCGCAGGCGCTTCAGGCGGGTCAGCAGCCGGAAGAGCGTGTGGATCCAGGGGCCGAAGGCGCGCTTCAGCGGCCGGCCGCGCGCGTCCTTCTTTCCGCCCAGCAGCGGCGGGGCGAGGTGGTGGACGACGCGGAATCCGCCCTCGAAGCGTTCGCTCAGGCTCTCCAGGAACCCCGTGTTCCTGTGAAGGCGGGCGACCTCATATTCGTCCTTGTAGGACATCAACTTGAACAAGGAGCGGGCGACGGCGTCGGTCAGCTCCTCCGAGCCGATCTTCCGCTCCGCCGCCCGCACCCGATCGACCAGCGCGCGGTAGCGGCGCGCCCAGGCCAGGTCCTGATACTCGATCAGGAAGGCTTCCCGTCGGGCGATGACCGCATCCAGCGTCTCCGGCGCGGGAGTCGGTTCAGCGAAGGCGGCGGGATCGACCGCGGCGAGGCGACCGACGGCGAAGGCTTGGCGATTGCGGTCGATCGCGACCCCGTTCAGCGCGATCGCCTGCAGCAGCGCGTCAAGCCCGACCGGGGCGAGTCCCAGCTGCCAGCCATAGCCGAGCAGGATCATGTTGGCGAAGACCGCGTCCCCGAACAGCCGCTCGGCCAGGGCGTTGGCGTTGACCGCGCGGACGTTCTCCCGGCCCGCGACCTGTTCGATCGCGCGCAGCCGTCGATCGACTGACAATTGGGCGTCGGGGCTGCGGACGATGTCGCCGGTGGGGATTTCAGCCAGATTGATCGCCGCGCGCATGCCCGGCCGATAGGTTGCGGACGCTTTCGGCGAAGCGGAGACGACGATGTCGCAGCCGATCAGCGCGTCAGCCGCGCCGTGATCGATCCGCGTCTGCTGGATCGCGTCCGGCGTCGCCGCCAATCGGATGAAGCTCAGGACCGGGCCGAATTTCTGGGCGAAGCCGGTGAAGTCCAGCACGGAGGCGCCTTTGCCCTCCAGATGCGCGGCCATGGCGACCAGGGCCCCGAGGGTCACCACGCCGGTTCCGCCGACCCCGGTGATCAACAGGTCATAGGGTTGATCGAGCCGCGGGGCGGTCGGCTCCGGCAGGAGGTTCGCGCGCGCGACGAAATCCTCCGCGCTCGCCGCCTTCTTTCGAAGGCTCGCGCCCTCGACCGTGACGAAGCTGGGGCAGAAGCCGTTGAGGCAGGAGAAATCCTTGTTGCAGGCGGATTGATTGATCTGGCGCTTGCGGCCGAAGGGCGTCTCCGTCGGTTCGACGCTCAGGCAGTTTGATTCGATGGAGCAGTCGCCGCACCCCTCGCAGACCAGCTCGTTGATGACGGCGAAGCGCTTCGGATCCTCCAACTCTCCGCGCTTGCGGCGGCGGCGCTTCTCGGTCGCGCAGGCCTGTTCGTAGATCAGAACGGTGACGCCGGGTATGTCGCGCAGCGCCCGCTGGACCGCATCCAGTTCGCCGCGCGGATGCAGGGTGACGCCCGCCGGAAAATCGCGGAGGCGGAATTTCTTCGGCTGATCGGAGACCAGGGCGATGCGCGCCACCCCCTCGGCTCTCACTTCATGGGCGATCGCCTGCACGCTGATCGGCCCGTCGACCGGCTGGCCGCCAGTCATGGCGACCGCGTCGTTGAACAGGATCTTGTAGGTGATGTTGGTCTTTGCCG
>JBMLRS010000293.1:0-16915 GCA_049240905.1 Elsteraceae bacterium | reverse complement strand
AAGGGGGAGGGCTTGGCCGCCGCCATCGACGCGCTCAGCGCCTCGGTCACTTGGCGGCGTGTGGCGGCGACGGCGGTTCCATGGCGCGCCATGCCGTCCTCCAGCGCGGTCAGCCACGCGGGATCGGCCGGGCCGTCGCGCAGCAGCTTGGAACGATCCCGCAGCGCCTGGTCATAGGCGTTGACCCGCGTCCCGTGGCCGGGATCGAAGGCGAGGCAAAGCCGGTCGAGAAAGCGCCGTCGGCCCGAGGGCGACTCCGTGAACAGCCGATCCATCGCCGGGGTGAGCCAGAGGACCGAGAGGATCGCGTCGAGGCGGTTCTGGCCGCGCTGCGGTTCGCCGTCGATCAGGGTCTGGCGGCGCTCGCCGGAGCCGGCGGACTGGCTGGCGACCTCGACCGCGCCGACGCCGGTCGCGATCCGGGCGGAGATCGCCCAGCCGCCGGGGGCGCCCAGCCGCGTCATCTCCGCCGCGCTGGCGCGTCGCAGGCCGCGGCCTGGGGCAAGCAGCGAGAGGGCTTCCAGAAGATTGGTCTTGCCGGCGCCGTTCGGCCCGGTGATCACCACCGGGCTGGGCGGAACTCGGAGATCGAACGCCTGATAGGAGCGAAAATCGCGCAATCCCAGCCGGGTGACGGCCGGCAGAGCGGCGTTCGTCACACCCGCATGGGCATCAGGACATAGAGGACCTTGTCGTCGCCCTTGTCCCGCACCACGGTGGGCGAGGCGGAATCGGCCATGGCGAATTCGGCGTCGCCTTCGATCTGGCCGGTGATGTCCATCAGATAGCGCGCGTTGAAGCCGATCTCGATCGCGGTCGAGTTATACTCGACCTCCTGCTCATCCGTCGCGCTGGCGGCGTCCGGGCTGGTGGCGGACAGGGTCAGCACATTGTCGGCGACGGCGAGCTTCACCGCCCGGCTCTTCTCCGAGGAGATGGTGGCCACGCGGTCGACCGCGTCGGTGAAATCCTTGCGCCGCACGATCATGATCTTGTCGTTGCTGGCGGGGATCACACGCTCGTAATCTGGGAACGTGCCGTCGATCAGCTTGGAGCTGAGGGTCAGCTCGTCCAGCCGGCAGCGCACGCGGGTCTCGGACAGTTCGATCGAGACGTCGCCGCCATGCTCGTCCAGCAGCTTGCGCAGCTCGTTCACGGTCTTGCGCGGCAAAATGACGCCGGGGATGTTCTCCGCCCCTTCCGGGATCGGCGTCTCGAAGCGCGCCAGACGGTGGCCGTCGGTCGCGACCGCGCGCAGCACTTGCTGGACCCCGCTCATCGCCGCATGCAGATAGATGCCGTTCAGATAGTAGCGGGTCTCCTCGGTGGAGATCGCGAAACGGGTGCGGTCGATCAGCGCGCTCAGCAGCGCCGCCGGCAGGGCGAAGCCGTGGGGCAGGGCGTCGTCCGGCAGCATCGGGAAATCCTGCACGGGCAGGGCGCGCAAGGTGAAGGTGGAGCGGCCGGCGCGGAGCGTCAGCTTCTCTTTGTCGCCGCCGCCGTCCAGCTCGATCTCCGAACCGTCCGGCACCTTGCGCACGATGTCGTGCAGCAGATGGGCCGAGGCCGTGGTGGCGCCGGGGGTGATCACGCGGCCGGGGATCCGCTCGACGATGTCCATGTCCATGTCGGTCGCGGTCAGCATCACGGAGTCGCCCTCCGCGCGGATCAGCACGTTGGCCAGGATCGGGATGGTGTTGCGCCGTTCGACGACGTTTTGAACATGGGTGAGGCTTCGCAGCAGCGCGCCGCGTTCAATGCTCAGCTTCATGGTACCAAACCACCGGACTTAAAAGTTTGCATGGGCGCTCCCCATCCCCGCGCACGCGCTGAGCGGGGCGACATACTTACAGCGTCGCAAGCTCTGCGCAAAGCGATTGGTGGAATCAGCGCTTATGACTCAATTAATCGCCGCAGCAGTTCGACGTCGTCGGCCATCGCCGGATCGGCCGCCTTCAACTCCTCGATCCGCCGCACGGCGTGCATCACCGTGGTGTGGTCGCGGCCGCCGAACTTCTTGCCGATTTCAGGCAGGGAGCGCGGAGTGAGCTGCTTGGCCAGATACATGGCGACCTGCCGGGGACGAGCCACCGCGCGGGCGCGCCGGGCGGACGTCATGTCCGACAGGCGGATGCCGTAATGCTCGGCCACCTTGCGTTGAATGTCGTCGATCGTGACCCGCTTGTCCGCCCCGCCGCGCAGCAGATCCTGCAGCAGCGCTTGGCAGCTCTCCAGCGTCACGGCGCGTCCGCAAAGGGTCGAGTCCGCGACGACGCGGTTCAGCGCGCCTTCCAGCTCGCGAATGTTCGAGCTGATTTTATGCGCGAGAAAATCCAAAACCGGGGCGGGGATCGCGACGCCCATGGCGGCGGTCTTGGCGTCAAGGATGGTGCGGCGCAGCTCCAGCGTGGTCGGCTGCATTTGCACCACCAGGCCTGAGCCGAGGCGGGCGCGCAGGCGATCGCCGAAGGCGGTGAACTCGTTCGGCGGGCGATCGGCCGACAGCACGACCTGACGCTGCTGATCGACCAGGGCGTCGAAGGTGTGCAGGAACTCCTCCTGCGTCACGTCGCGCCCGGAGATGAACTGCAGGTCGTCGATCATCAGCACGTCGACCGATCGGAACGCCTGCTTGAAGGCGACCGTGTCGCGCGCCCGCACCGCCTGGACGAACTGCACCATGAATTTCTCGGCCGACAAATATAGCACGCGTCGCTCCGGCGTGCGTTTGCGGATCTCCGCCCCGATCGCCTGGAGCAGATGCGTCTTCCCAAGGCCGACGCCGCCCCACAGCACCAGGGGATTGTACCCCTGGCCGTTCGCGTCGGCGGCGCGACGGGCGGCGGCGCAGGCCAGTTCGTTGCTCCGGTCGACGACAAAGGTCTCGAAGGTCAGGCGCGGATCCAGCGGGGCGCCGAAATCCTCCTCGATCACGGTCGCGACCATCGAGGGGCCGGGCTCCGCGCGGCGCGCCGGCAAGGGGCGCGGCTCGGTCTTGATCGGCAGGCTGACGCTTTCAGCGATCGCGTCCGGGCCGAGGCGCGGCTTGCGCGTCACGGCCACTTCCACGGCCTTGATCTCCGGATTCTCGTCCGACCAGATTATCCGCAGGATCTCACGGTACTGGGTGTGCACCATGTCGCGCATGAAGCGGGATGGCAGCTCGACCCGCACCGTGCCGCCATGGACTCCGTCCAGAATCATGGCGCTGAACCAGTTGCGGAAATCAGTCTCGCCGATCTGTTGCTTGAGGCGACCGCGGACGCGTTGCCACTGCGCCTCAAGCGGGGATTCCGATACGAATTGATCCATTCCGAAAAAGCCCCAGGACATTTTTTCCCGATAACTGGGAGCGTCCTTTTTGAGTTTACCCTGTTTGTCTAACGCGGCTTCAATTTCACATCGGACCCGATGGTCCTGAGTCACCTGCAAACGCTTGCGAACCACCTTCAGGCCGCCTTCCGGCGCTCCCAATCTGCCCCAGCGAAGATCTCCACGTTAAAGTAAAACGCAAGTCTTTGGCTGTGACGCAAAGCACTCCTTTGCACCAAAATCGGTCCGCACAAATAAGTCACAAGACGAGTGAGGGGCTATCGACCTGACTGATGCTTGCGCCGGAGCGCGTTCAGTGGTCGGCTGCCGTTCTGGACGCCGAATGTCTCACCAAGGTCTGACTTTGGCAACCCAATTTAGTTCAAAAAAACGCCATTGACATCGTCGGGGCTGAATTGTAGCGCGCCTGAATCAAGGGAATCTGCGGCTTTCGAAGGCGTCATTTTTGTGACATGCGTAAGCCCATCGCGCTGCGTCATAACGCGACGCAAAAAAGCGCGCGGCCCAGAGGGCCGCGCGCCGCAAGCTTCAGTAACAAAATAATTTTAGTTAGAGCGCTTTGATGCGCGCAGACAGGCGGGACAGCTTCCGCGCCGCCATGTTCTTGTGCAACAGACCCTTGGTCACGCCGCGATGAAGTTCGGGCTGCGCCGCCTTGAACGCCTCGGCCGCCACTTCCTTGTTTCCGGAGGCGATCGCGAGCTCGACCTTCTTTACGAAAGTGCGAATGCGGCTCCGACGCATGCCGTTAATCTCGGCGCGGTGAAGGGCGGTGCGGATGCGTTTCTTTGCAGAGGCGTTATTGGCCATGGGGGCTGATCGACCTGTTCCGATTGAAGGCGCGTTGTGTAACGATCCCTTGGGCTTGGGTCAAGGGAAATGGATCGGCGGTCCGATCAAAAACCGTTGGGGAAGAGATGCAGACCCTGCGCGTCCAGCGGCAGCGGGGTCGCCGACAGCACGGCGGAGACCGGCAAGCGTCCATAAAGATGGGGAAACAACACGCCGCCCCGCGCGGCCTCCCATTTCAAGGCGTCGCCCAAAACCGTGGGGTCGACGGCCAGCAGCAGCAGGTTGGGTTGGCCGGCGCGATGCTTGGCCGCGCTCTCGCGAACGGTCTCGGCCGTGGAGAAATGGATGAAGCCGTCGGCCCGGTCGGCCGGAGTCCCTTCATAGCTCCCGGCGATCTTCGCGGCGGCGAAGGCGTCGGCGTCGGCCAGATGGTAGATCGGTTTCTCAGTCACGACTCGGACGCTCCGCGATCTTGCGTCAGGCGATGCCCGTCGAGCCGGCGGTCGGCCAGATCCGCTTGTGACAAGGCCAAGGCTTTTTCGCTTTTCGTGCGGCCGAAGAGGGCGCGATTGACCGCCGCCGTCGCTTCCTCCCGTTCGCGTTTGCGCTTCTTGCGCGCCTGATTCAAATTCACCACTTCCCCGGACATGACCCCTCCCGCTTGAACGCCTCTTGGCCGCACGTCGGTTTCGGGACAGTCTGACGCTTGAGAATGGATTAAGGAACCTACGAATGACGGCCATATGTTTTCACGACGGCAGTTGGCAGAGCGGCAATGTGCCGCTCATGGGCTCGATGACCCAGGCCGCGTGGCTCGCCAGCATGATCTTCGACGGCGCGCGGGCCTTCGGCGGAGTCGCCCCGGATCTGGACAAGCACTGCGCCCGCGCGATCCGCTCGGCGAAGGTGATGGGGCTGGAGCCCGCCGTCTCCGCCGGCGAGATCGAAGAGCTGGCCTGGGACGGCATCAATCGCTTTCCCAAGGGTACCGAGCTGTATGTGCGGCCGATGTTCTGGGCCGAGGAGGGCATGGTCAGCTTCAACCCCGCCTCCACGCAATTCGCCCTCGTCGTGCATCGCGAGGCGCTGCCCGGGCCCAGCGCGTCGATCACCGCCCATCTCTCGCGCTTCCGTCGGCCCAGCCCGGAGCAGGCGCCGACCGCGGCGAAAGCCTCCTGCCTTTATCCGATCGCCTCGATGGCGATGCGCGAGGCGAAGGCGGCGGGCTTCAGCAACGCGGTGATGATGGATCCTTTGGGCCATGTGGCGGAGTTCACGGGATCCAACATCATGATCGTGAAGGATCGGGCGGTGCATACGCCGATCCCCAACGGCACCTTCCTGAACGGCATCACCCGCCAGCGCATCATCGCCCTGCTGCGCGACGCCGGCGTGCCCGTGCATGAGCGCACGATCCTGCCGTCCGAGTTGGACGAGGCGGACGAGATCTTCTCGACCGGCAACTACGCCAAGGTCATGCCCGTGACCGGCTGGGAGAAGCGCAGCCTGCAGCCGGGCCCGATCTATCAGCGCGCCCGCGACCTTTACTGGGACTTCGCCTTCGGCAAATGAGGGTTGGGCGGGGCCTACCCGCCCAATTTTCCGTCCAGCGCCTTGTCGATCAGGGTCGCGGTCTCATCCCGCCCGAACAGGGCGATGAAGGAGCCCATCCGCGGCCCGGTCGATTGGCCCAACAACACTTCGTACAGCGTCTGGAACCAGGCCTTCAGCTCCGGGAAGGCCGGGCGCTTGCCGATCTCATAGACGATGGTCTGCAGCGCCTCGGCGTCCGCGTCGGCCGGGGCCGCCTGCAGCGCCGCCTTCAGATCCAGCAGCGCCGCGCGTTCGTCCTCGCTGGGCGCGCGGTAGCGCTTGGTCGGCAGCACGAAGTCGCGGGCGTAGGCGACGGCGTATTTCACCAGCTTGGCGAGCGCCGGGGAGGTCTCAGCCGTCACGCCCGGTTTGTAACGGCCCAGGAAGCCCCACAGCACGCTTTCGTCCTCGCCCTGCACGGTGGCGGCCAGATTCAGCAGCAAAGCGAAGCTGACGATCGGCAGATCGTTGATCCCCTCCGGCTTGCCGTCATGGATATGCCAGGCCGGGTTCTCGACCTGCGCCTCCGGCGCCTCGCGCGGGAACTTGCCCAGGAACGTGAAATACTCGTCCACCGCCTTCGGGATCACGTCGAAGAACAGGCGCTTGGCCCGGCGCGGCTGCTGATACATGAACAGCGACAGGCTCTCCGGCGGGGCGTAGGCCAGCCACTCGTCGACCGACAGGCCGTTGCCCTTGGACTTGGAGATCTTCTTGGCCTCGGCGTCGAGGAACAGCTCGTAATTGAAGCCCGCTGGCGGCTCCTCGCCCAGCGCCTTCACGATCGCGGAGCTGAGCTCGACCGAGGAGATCAGGTCCTTGCCGGCCATCTCGTAATCGACGTCCAGCGCGACCCAGCGCATCGCCCAATCCGCCTTCCACTGCAGCTTACAATGTCCGCCGGTGACGGGAACCTCGACCAGCTTGCCGGTCTCCTCGTCGCGATAGCTGACGGTGCCGGCGGCCTCGTCGCGCGCGACGATAGCGACCTGAAGCACCACGCCGGTGCGCGGGCAGATCGGCAGGAACGGGCTGTATGTCGCGCGCCGTTCGTCGCCTAGCGTGGGCAGGATGATGTTGGTGACGGCGTCGTAATTGCGCAGGATGCGCAGAAGGGTCGCATCGAACCGTCCGCTCCTGTACCACTCCGTCGAAGACTGAAATTCGTAATCGAAGCCGAAGCGATCAAGAAAGGCGCGGAGCCGGGCGTTATTGTGGTGACCGAAGCTCTCATGCGTGCCGAACGGGTCGGGAATCGCGGTCAACGGCTTGCCCAGATGGCTGGCCAGCATCGCCTGATCCGGCACATTGTCCGGAACCTTGCGCAACCCGTCCATATCGTCGGAGAAGGCGAACAGCCGCGTCGGCAGATCGGAGAGCCGTTGGAAAGCCTGCCGCACCATGGTCGTGCGCACCACTTCGCCGAAGGTGCCGATATGCGGCAGGCCCGACGGCCCGTAGCCGGTTTCAAACAGGGCGTAGCCCTTGGCGGGGACCCGGCCGTTCAGGCGGTCCTTGAGGCGGCGGGCTTCTTCGAAAGGCCAGGCCTTGGCGGCGAGCGCGATGTCATGATCAGTCATAGCGCCGCTTTACGGCCTAGCCTTGCGCCCCGTCAACGCGGCAGCGCCGCGCGATGAACGATTCTCGTCCGGAAATCTTCATCCCAGACAGCCCGGTGCTCGCCGCTGGCGTGCAACGCGGGGCATGGCTGGACACGGATGGCGGGATCGAACTGCTCCCGATTCAGGCGCTGCGGACGGCGATCCGCGATGCGGCGCCGCCGGTTCTGGTTCACGCCCGGGCGACTGCGCGCCGCTTGGGCATGGAGCAATTGCCCTGCTTCGACCTTTTGGAGCTGTTCGCCTTCGTCCGCCCGGCTCAGGCCTGCGTGCCGAACGGGCGCGGGCTGCTGCGCGCGATGGGCCTGGAGCCGCCGTCGGATCTGGAGGGCGAGGCGATCGCGCTCTCCAAGGTCGCCGGAAGGTTGCTGCTGGAGCTCGCCCGCAAGCGCGACCGAGACGCGGCGGCGATCCTGGTTCCCATGGCGGCGGCCGGTTGGCCCTGGGCCTCCTTCGTCGGGCAGGCGCTGGCGGGGGTGGAGCCCAGCCCTGACGGAATCGCGATCTGGCGGACCCTGCCGAAAATCTCCGATCACGCGCCGGAGCCCGCCCCGGGCCATCTGCCGGTGGAGCCGATCGAGGCGCGCCGTCGGCTGGAGGAGCTGCTGGGCGGCGGGGCCGAGGCGCGGCCCAGCCAGTCGGACTACGCCGCCGCCGCGTCGGCCGCCTTCGCGCCCCGCTCCAATCCGGGCGAACCGGAGATCATGCTGGCGGAGGCCGGCACCGGCGTCGGCAAGACCGCAGGATATCTGGCGCCCGCCAGCCTGTGGGCGGAGCGCAACGAGGGAGCGGTCTGGATCTCGACCTACACCCGCAATCTCCAGCAGCAGATCGACGGCGAACTCGACCGCCTCTATCCGGACCGGACCGTCAAGGCGGCCCAGGTGGTGCTGCGCAAGGGCCGGGAGAATTATCTCTGCCTGCTGAACCTGGAGGAGGCGGTGAACGGCATGGGCGGCCGTCCGCTCGACGCCATCGCGCTGGGGTTGGTGGCGCGCTGGGCGCAGGCGACCCGCGACGGCGATTTCACCGGCGGCGATTTCCCGGGCTGGCTGCCGGAGCTGGTCGGACGTGGGCGGATCACCAACCTCGCCGACCGCCGGGGCGAGTGCATCTACGGCGCCTGCCCGCATTACGACCGCTGCTTCATCGAGCGCAGCGTGCGTCAGGCCCGCCGCGCGCGGATCGTGGTCGCCAACCATGCGCTGGTGATGGTCCAGGCGGCGCTTGGCGGGGATGACGACACGCTTCTGCCGCGCCGTGTGGTGTTCGACGAAGGCCATCACCTGTTCGACGCCGCCGACAGCGCCTTCAGCGCCGCCTTGTCCGGGGTGGAGGGCAGCGAGCTGCGCCGCTGGCTGCTGGGCGCGGAGGGCTTCACCCGCAGCCGCGCGCGCGGCCTGAAGCGCCGGGTCGAGGAACTGACGATCGGGATTGACGGCGCGGAGGAGGCTTTGCGCCAGGCCCTGTCCGCCGCCCGCTGCCTGCCGCGCGAAGGCTGGCAGGAGCGTCTGGCGGAAGATCGGCCGGAAGGGCAGGTCGAAGATCTGCTGGCGCTGGTGCGCCGTCAGGTCCTGGCCCGCACCGCCGACGGCGACGACGCCTATGGCCGGGAGACCGACCTGCATCCTGCGATCGACGGCATGGCCGACGCGGCGGATACGGCCGGACAGGCCTTGACCGCGATCCGCACGCCCTTGATCAGCCTCCGCAACCGCCTGCTGCAAAGATTGGTCGACGAGGCCGACGATCTCGACACCGCCCTGCGGCTTCGGCTGGAATCGGTCGGCCGCAGCCTGATGCGCCGGGCGATCCTGCCGCTCAGCGGCTGGATCGAGATGCTGAAATCCATGACCGGCCCCACCCCGCCGGATTTCGTCGATTGGCTGGCGACCGAGAAGAGCGACGGGCGCGATCTGGACGTCGGCGTGCGCCGGCATTGGATCGACCCGACCAAGCCCTTCGCGATGTCCATGGCCGACGCCGTGCACGGCATGCTGATCACCTCCGCGACCTTGCGCGACGCGACGGAGGATCCGCTGCTGGATTGGCAGGCGGCGGAGCAGCGCACGGGCATGCCGCATTTCCCCAAGCCCGCCGGGCGCGCGGTCGTGCCCTCGCCGTTCGACTGGGCCAACCGGACCCGCGTGCTGATCGTGACCGACGTGCGCAAGGATGATCTGGGGCAGGTCGCCGCCGCCTATCGGTCGCTGTTCCTGGCGTCGGGCGGCGGGGCGCTCGGCTTGTTCACCGCGATCAGCCGCTTGCGCGCGGTGCATCAGCGCATCTCCGGCCCGTTGGAGGAGGCGGGCATTCCGCTCTACGCCCAGCATGTCGACGCGATGGAGACCGGCTCCCTGATCGACATGTTCCGCGCGGAGGAGGACGCCTGTCTTCTGGGCACGGACGCGGTCAGGGACGGGGTGGACGTGCCCGGCCGCTCCCTGCGTCTGATCCTTTTCGACCGGGTGCCATGGCCGCGTCCCGACATTCTGCACCGCGCCCGCCGCAACGCCTTCGGCGGCCGCGCCTACGACGATCGTCTCACGCGCTTGAAGCTGAAGCAGGCCTTCGGCCGCCTGATCCGCCGCGCGACCGACAGCGGCGTGTTCGTGCTGCTGGATCCGATGGCCCCCAGCCGCTTGATGAGCGCCTTTCCCGAAGGCTGCCCGATCGAACGGGTCGGATTGGCCGAGGCGGTGGCGACGACGCGGGCGTTTCTGGGCGATCAGCCGACGTAGAACGCCATCAGCGCGGAGACCGTGATCACCGAGACGACAGTCGAGATCAGGGTCGCCGCCGAAATTGGCGCGACTTGACGGCCATATTGCGCGGCCATCACGAAGGCGCCGGCGCCGATCGGCAGGGCGTTCAGCAGGACGGCGATCACCGCGGGCAATTCGCTGACCGGGATCAGGCGGAAGGCCAGGATCCAGGTGACGGCGGGCATCACGATCAGCTTCAGCGCGACCAGCCAGCCGACCGTCGGCAGATCGTCGCGCACGCTTTGCCCGGCCAGGAACAGGCCCAGGGCGAACAGCGCGCAGGGGGAGGCCGCCGCTCCCATCAAATCCATGAAGTTCTTGATCGCCGCCGGCAGGGGAACGCCGCTGCCGACCCACAGCCCGCCCACGATCGGAGCCAGCAGCAGCGGATTGGTGGCTAAAGCCCGCGCCACCCGACGAAGAGCGGCGCCGGCGCCGGCGGCGCGGTTCAAATCGGCCTCGACCAGGATCGTGGTGCCCGCGAACAGCAGGGCGGCGGTGATCACGGTGGCGACGATCACCGGCGGCAGGCCGCGGTCGCCAAAGGCAAGCGCGCAAAGCGGCAGGCCCATATAGCCGACATTGGCGTAGGCTGCGGTCATGGCCAGGATCGAGGCGTCGGTCAGGCTGCGGCGCGGCCAGCGCAGCGCGATCAGCAGCGCGAGCGCGTAGACGAAGCCGACCCCGCCCAGATAGGCGGCGAGGTAAGGCACGTCGATCAGCGCGCCAAGGGGGGCCCGGAACATGCCGTTGAACAGCATCGCCGGCAGGGCGAACCAGTAGACGAAGCGATTGAGGGCGTCGCTCGACGCCATGCCGAGAATGCCGGCCTTGCCAGCGCCGAGCCCGGCGAAAATCAGTCCGAAGATCGGCAATCCGACCGCGAGCACCGCTTCCATTGAACGACAAATTCCTGCGCAGCGACGGATCGCTGCAAGGGTCAGCCAGCCATCGGTCTCTTGATCAGATCGGTGATGGGTCCGCCGTCGTTCTCGCTGACCATCTTCTCCAGGGCCGCCAGATTCAGGATCTCCAGATCCGAATTGACCCGTTTGACAAAACCGCGCCGCGCGAAGTCGGTCAAGGTTCTTGTCACGGTTTCGCGGGTGGTGCCGGTGCGGTTGGCGATCGCGGTCGCGGTCGGCATCGGCTTCACGATCACGCGGCCGTTAGGCTCGTTCAAATGCGCGCGCGCCAGACGGCTCAACTCCACCGCCACGCGGTCCGCCGCCTTCAGCACGGAGAGGTCGCGCACGCGGATGTTCACGCCACGGATGATCGTGGTCAGCCGGCGCATCACGCCCATGGCGAAATCCGGGTGGGCGCGCAGCAGATGCAGGAATTTGTCTTCGGGCAGGATCACCGCGACGCTGCGGGTCAGGGAGACGACGTGGGCCGAGCGAGGCCCGCCGTCGATCGCCGCGATCTCTCCGAAATGGCCGCCGGCGTCGATGTCCGCGTAATCCACTTCACGACCGGACGAACTGTATTGCACCACCCGAACCGTGCCGTAATGCACCATCATGACGTCGCGCGTGGCGTCGTTATGGGCGACGATGGTCGCTTCTTTCTCGTAAAGCCGCCAGGTGCAGGTCTCCGCAATTTCGCTGATCACCTGCGGCGGCAGCCCGCGCAGCAGCACGACATGATCGAGATTGCGTGTCAGCCGGTGCTTAGTGAAAAAAGCTTCTAAGTCCATCATCGCTTAAACGGCGCTTTCTAGAGAGAGCCCTCGAATCTCGCCTTTATACATACTTTATCCTAAATGCCCAATATCTGGGGTCGCGCTGAAACAAATTCCGCTGGAATTTCAGGGATTAGCAGGCGTAGGGCGTTTAACCTTCCGATCCTTCGACTTCTCGAAAACCGGATCTAGGATGATCTTCGCCCGCAGCGCGCCTTGGAGCGTCGGGTCGTCGAGGATCTTCTCGGGAGCTTCCGCAGCGTAGCCGCAGAACAGCATGTCGATCGTCGAACCGTCGCTGGACAGCGGCATGATCGCGCAGCAGAAGCACAGGAAACTGCGGGTCGGCGCATAAAACACGCTGCCGCGCGCGGCGGTGACGTCTCGTTTCTCGACGGCTGAAAAAAAGATCCGCTGCATCTCCGGCGCGGCGTCGCCATAGTTCTCCTCGTCGATCATCCGGCCAGTGAAGTCGCGGCCGAGAAAGCGGGTGATCCCAGTTCCGATCAATCGATAGCGCAGGCTCGGCGGATCCCGCCCGACATCGATCAAGAACACCCACTGCAACAGTTTTCCGAGCGACGACGGGTCGATGTCGCGGCGGGAGGGCGGTCGGTCGCCCGCGAACCGGCTGCGCCAGAATGCGTGCAACTCAATCAGGACGGGATCGTCGATGGCGTCGGCTGACCGCATGGGTTGCATCTCTCCCTCGCGATGAAAGGCGATCGCTGCGAGTGAGCGCCCTCCCGCCTCCATGATCGTCTTCGCGCCGCAAGAATCAAGGTCGAACGCCGAGTTCGCGCAAGCCTCTTCTCCCAGCCCCCGGAGCGCGATATCTAACGGGCTTCAGATCGTCGTTAGAGGTGCTCGTGTCCGTTGAAACCGTGCCGCTGGTTCTGGCGCTCTACATCGCCGTCTACATGCTGGTTTCGGCGAGCGTGCCCGCGGGGCCTCAGCCCTGGCTGCAGCTTCCTGGACTGATCGCGACCGGGGCGGCCGTTCTTTTGATGATCGCGGCCTTGCTTGCCGGGGTCTTGTGGGCGACCACTTTCGGCGCGGTGTTCGCGCGTTATCTGGCCGTGCCGATGGCGGTGATCCTCGCTTGCATCGTCTGGATCGGTCTGATCCTCAAATGCTTCCGCGACGTTGCGGAGGGATCTCGCCGCGGTCGGTTGATCATGGCCGTCGTCGGCGTCGCGGCGACCGGGATCTTGGTTTATGGCAGTCATTCCGCCGTCGAGCGCTGGCGCTTCGTCGTCGCTCAAGCGTCCTGACGGCGCCCCCGAACTCTTTAAGGTTTTCACGATGACTTTGGCGTCCAATCTTTCCCCTCAAGACGCTCTGATCTGGGCGATGGTGATGATTTCCGCGGCCGACCGACAGGTCAGCGACGACGAGATCGACGACATCCAGGATCGCATCATCAGGCTGCCTGCGTTTGACGGGTTTGATTTTTCACGCCTGCCCGCCGTGGTCGACGATTGCGCGACGGTGCTGAACGAGGCCGAAGGGCTGGAGCGCGCGTTGGGCCTGTTGAAGACCTCGCTGCCCAAGCGTCTGCATGAGACGGCCTATGTCCTGGCGCTCGACATTCTGGTCGCCGACGGCGAAGAGTCCGAGGAGGAGTTGAACCTGATCGAGATGATCAGAGAATGTTTCGATCTGGACGAACTGGTCGCCGCCGCGCTGGAGCGCGGCCTGCGCGCGCGCTACCAGCGGAGCTGAAGCGAGAGGAGGGCGCAGCCGCCCTCCCGACCCTCACCCCATCGAGACGGCCAGGATCGACAGATAGTCGCCCAGCGTGGCCTTGCGAGGATTGGTCGCGTGGCAGTGATCCTTGAGCGCCGCCTCCGCGACCTTGCTCAGCATGACGTCGGTCACGCCCATCGCCCGCAGCCCTGAAGGGATGCCGGAGCGCTGGTTCCACTCCGCGACGTAATCCGCCAAGTCCTGGCCGGCCGGAACGCCGATCACCTCGGCGAGCTTGGCCCATTTGTCACCCAGAACCGGCCGATTGAATCGCAGCACAGCCGGCATCAGCACGGCGTTGAGCGTCCCGTGATGCAGGCTGACCTCGGTCAGCGCGCCCAGCGGATGCGACAGGGCGTGCACCGCGCCCAGGCCTTTCTGGAACGCCATCGCGCCCTCCATCGAGGCCATCATCATGTTCCAGCGCGCTTCCTTGTCGAACGGGTCGGCGATGGCGCGGTCGAGATGGCGGGCGGCCTTGCCGAGGCCGTCCAGCGCGATCGCCTCCGCCGGCGGATTGATCGACGGCGCGCAGAAGGTTTCGATGCAGTGGGCGACCGCGTCCATGCCCGTGCCTGCGGTCAGATGCTTGGGCAGGCCTAGGGTCAGATCGGGATCGCACAGGGCCAGGTTCGGGATCAGATAGGGGCTGACCAGCGCCAGCTTGCGCCCGTCCGCCAGCACGATCACCGCGCCGCGCCCAACCTCGCTGCCGGTGCCGGCGGTGGTGGGGATCGCGATCATCGGCGCGAGATCGGCGCGGATCCGCGCCACGCCGCCTTCGATCATGGCGTAATGGGCGAGAGTTCCGTCATGCGTGGCGAGCAGCCGCACGCCCTTCGCCAGATCCATCGAAGAACCGCCGCCCACCGCGACCACGCCGTCGCAGCCCTGCGCCTTGTACATCGCCAAGGCTTCCAAGGTCGCGGCCTCGGTCGGGTTGCCGGGGGTGCGGTCGAACACGGCCACGTCGTTCGGCCGGCCCATCGCGTCCTTCACCTGATCGATGATCGGCGTTTTGGCGAGGCCGGGGTCGGTGACGATCAAGGGGCGCTTGATCCCGATCGCTTTCATCTCGTCCGCCAGCAGCGCGAGCGCCCCATGGTCGAACTGAATGCGGGTGAGATAGGTGATCAGCGCCATTTGCATTTCCTCCAAAGCGTTTGAGCGGCCATGATGGCGGCCAGTTTCGAAGATGCCAACCAATTGGCGCCGAGAGGTTCCCCTGTGTCGCCGTTCGCCGTTGGCCTGCTCTGCCTGTTCGTCTCCTGCATGCTTTGGGGCGCCGGCCACCCCGTGCTGCGCTGGCTGACCCAATCCCTGCCGTTCGAGAGCCTGCTGTTCTGGCGCTGGATGGCCGCGTTCCTGGTCGCGCTGCTGTTCTCCTGGCGGCATGTGCTGCGCGAGGCGCCGGTGGTGCTCCGGCATTGGCGCTGGTTTCTCTATCTCGGGATCAGCGGCGTCGCGCTGACCTCGATGTTGACCTTCGCCGCCGCCGCCTTCACGCCCGTCTTGAACTTCAGCCTGCTGGGCTCCACGGCGCCGCTGTGGGTGCTGATCATCGGCATCGCGACCCGGGCGGAGGCGTTCCGCCCGATGTCGGCCGTCGGCATTCTGCTGGGGCTGTTTGGCGTGATCCTGATCGTCTCGCACGGGAGCCCGCAGGCGTTGCTGGAGATCGAGTTCAACATCGGCGACATCATGGCGACGATCAGCGCCGTGACCTGGGCGGGCTACATCCTGGCGATGCGGCGCCGGCCGCCCGGCCTGCATCTTCTGACCGTCTTCACGGTCACCGCCGCGACTGGCATCGCCAGCTTCCTGCCTTTCTGCCTTTGGCGCTGGATCGTGGACGGTCAGCCGCTGTTCATGGCGCCGGACGCCGCCGCCTCCACCTCATCGGTCGTTCTCGGCCTGCTGTTCACCGGGCTGGGCGGCAGCCTTCTGGGCCTGATCCTGTGGAACCATGGCGTCAGCCGCACCAACGCGTCGGCGGCCAGCGTATTCCTCTACTTGATTCCGATGGTCTCAAGCGGATTGGCCATGATCTTCCTGGACGAGCCGCTGGCGCTCTATCATCTGGTCGCGATCGGCTTCGTGCTGCCGGGCATGTATCTGGCCACCAGAGCGGCGTCGCGCTGATCTATTATATTGAAAAAATAGAAGTCATTGCGAGCTCGGCGAATTGCGCCGCGCGCAAATCGACGGGCGAAGAAATCTACCAGGGTCAACGTGACGTGCTTTCTTTGCGCTTATCACGTTGCGCTGACTAGATTGCTTCGGCTTCGCCTCGCAATGACCTAGTTTTTGATTAATTCGAGCTAAGCTAACAACCTGTTACTCAATCCCCTCCGCGCCCGCGCCGCAGATCAGCGCGCAGACCTTTTCGTTCGGTCCCGGGACATAAGCGCCGGTCTGCAAGGCCGCGAGGCTGGCGGCGCCGGACAGGTCCGCGGCCAGGCCGCATTCGAACCAGAGATGGCGGGATGCAGCGAGCATCGCGTCGTCCTCAACCAGCACAACCCGCTCCACATGCTCCTTGGCGATGGCGAAGTTCATCGGGTCGGTCGCCTTGGCGGACATGGTCGGCACTCGGCTGGTGATCTGATTGAGCGTCACCACATGCCCGGCCTTCAGGCTTTGATGCAGCGTCGGCGCGCCGACCGGCTCGACGCCGATCAGGCGGATCGACGGCTTCAGCGCCTTGGCGGCCACCGCCATGCCGGAGATCAGCCCCCCGCCGCCGATCGAGATCAGGATCGTGTCGATGTCCGGATCCTGCCTCAACATCTCCAGCGCCACCGTGCCCTGGCCAGCCATCACCATCGGGTCGGCGAAGGGATGCAGGAAGGTCAGGCCCTGGCTCGCGACCAGCTCCTGCACGACCTCGGCGCACTGCTCGAAATACTCGCCCTTGATGATCAGGTTGGCGCCCCAGGCCCGGATCTTCTCCGCCTTCAGCGGCGAGACGTTGGTGGGGGTGACGATCGTGGTCGGCGTGCCGGCGATCCAGCCGGCGTAGGCGACCGCGACGCCGTGATTGCCGCCGGAGGCGGTGATGATGCCGCGCTTCACTGACTCCTCGTCCAGCGAGAACAGCTTCGAGACCGCGCCGCGCGCCTTGAAGGACCCCGTGACCTGCAGCGACTCAAGCTTCGCCACGACCGAGCCTGCGGCGGCGAAAGGCGTTTTCAGCGGCGCCAGATCGATCATCGGCGTCTGGCGCACGCGGCCATGGATGCGTCGGGCCGCCGCTTCGACGTCGGAGAGCTGAATTACGAAGGAAGAGGTCATGAACCGCGCCACAAAAAGAAAAGAACGCGTCCAGATGACTTGGTTAGCGCCAGGCAGGTCAAGGTCGATTGACAGAAGCCGCGCAG
>JBMLRS010000292.1:0-4659 GCA_049240905.1 Elsteraceae bacterium | reverse complement strand
ACTCTCGAATCAGACGACCGCCGCGACGGAAGGGATCGCGCGGCAAGTGGCGGCGATCCAATCCGAAGCTGCGCAGACCGCCGCGGCGGTGCAGCGGATTCACGGATCGATCGGCGCGATCGCCGACAACGCGGCGAGCATCGCGGCGGCGGTGGAGCAGCAGCGCGCGACGACGGACGAGATCAATCGAACGGTGTCCAACCTGTCCGCGACGATGTCCGACGTGTCCGGCCGCATCGTGAAGATCGGCGGCAGCGCGATCTATTCCTGCGCGGGCGCGATCGAAGTGCTTTGGATCGCCGAACAGTTGGGCGAGACGTCCGAGACGCTTTCCGACGACGCGGCCCGCTTCATGAGCAGAGTGACCGCCTGACGCTCATACCCCTGTGAAAGACAGCGCGTTTTCTGTCTTACGCGCTTCAGGCTAAGCTAAAGACGCGCTAAGCGCCGTCGCACACCACGCGGTTTCGACCCGCCGCCTTGGCTTGATAGAGCGCTCGGTCGGCGCGCGCGATGGCGTGATCGACCGTGAGTTCGTCGCGCAGCAGGGTCGCGACGCCGATGCTCACTGTGATCGAGCGCGGTTTGCCGTTGGCGTCGAACCGGGCGGCCGCCAGAATCTCTCGCAGCCGCTCCGCCGCTTTCACCGCTCCGGGCTGACCGGTCTCCGGCATCGCGATCACGAATTCTTCGCCGCCCCAACGGCCAAACAGGTCGCCCGGTCGCAGCGTTCCCAGGCAAGACTTCGCCAGCATGCGGATCGCGGCGTCGCCCGCGGCATGCCCAAACTGATCATTCACGCGCTTGAAGTGGTCGATGTCGAGCACCATCAGGGACATCGGCGCGCCGCTGCGCTGGGCTCTTCGACGCTCCAACTCGGCGAGCTCCTCAAACCTGCGCCGATTGAGCGCTCCCGTCAGCCCATCGGTCGTGGACAGACGATGCAACTCATCCTGGTTGATCTGGATGCGGCGCAGCATCGCCAGCACCGCGATGAACAGCGCGACCGCGATGACGCGATTGATCATCGAGTCGCGCAGAAAGTCCTCAAATCTGTAGCCTTGGGGGCTGAATGACCCGCCCTCGCCAAGGGAGAACCAAAGCCCCATGGCGCTGACTGCGGAGACGGTCGCCACGGCGACGACCAACGCGAGGCGGCTGCGCAGCGCGACGACCAGGGGGGCGATGACGATGTAGAGGAAAGGGATCGCGAGACCGATCGGCGATTCGATGTCGATCAGCAGCAGAATGCTTGCGCCCGCTGCGGCGATTGCAGCGGCCGACCATTTTGAAATCGGGAGTCGCTGCATCAATAAATCGAAATCTGCATGTTGTTTGGACAATATGCCTTTACACCAGCCTGTGGCTGCTTGGGCGCATAAATTTCTCGAATCTGGCGATTTCTTGGTCGTAGGCCTTGCTGAAAGCCCTGCTGTCCGGGCGTTGACCGATGAAATTCGCCTCGAGCGACAGCGCTCCCGCCTGATCCGCTCCATTCACCCAGCCGATGATCTTGTCCCGCCACAGCATGGGCATCGCGTAGTAGCCAAGCTGACGTTTGTCCGCCGGCAGGTAGGCTTCGAACCGATAGCGCCACCCCCACAGATGGTCGAAACGTCGGCGATCCCAGACGATCGGATCGAACGGCGCGAGGATGCGGACGCGATTGGGCGGCTCCCCCGCCGGCGGATCATCGGCCAGCGTCAGATAGGTTTCGCCGTCCGCTTCTTCCGATCGGATCGCGCCGCTCTTGCGCAGGGCTTCGATCGCGTCGACCATGCTCGGCAGGGTCGGCGCGCCTCGGCGCAACAGGGCGAAGGTTGAGCGTAGACCGCTCGGCGAGATCGGCGCGAGGATCGCGATGATCAAGAGCGCCAGCCGTTCCGCCCGCTCCGTCGGGGTCAGCGTCGATAGCGGGAGAGCGGCGGTGGGCGCGTAGAGCCGGACGCCCGCTTGGCGCCCCGCGACCCGCAGCGCGCCGGCGTAATGCAGGTCTTGCAGCGCCTGAGTCGTCGCCTTGGAGAAGCCGCCCCAATTGTTCACGGTCCGGGTTTTGCCGAAGGCCGCCTCAAGATCCCGAGGGTGCGTGAGCGGCCGATCGCGCAGGAAATCCAGGAGCTCGGCCGCGAATCCTTCAATCGGCTTTGATCGAGGATGCAGCAAGGCGACCGTCTCGCGCGGCATGAAGCCATAGGCGTAGAGAAAATCCTCTTCGATCCCGAGCTTCGGATAACGACGCTCCAACTCGCCAACCCGATAGCCGGCGACGCGCTGTCTCAGGATCAGATCCTGCGCGCGGGCCGGAGCCCGGATCGGATCGGCCTGGATGAAGCCCAGAGCCTTGATCGCGCCCTCAAGGTCGGGCGGCGTGCGCAAGGAGGTCTGAACCGCGCGTCGACGCAGATCGGCCAAAAGGGAGGAAGCCATGGCGCGGCGTCAGCAAACGCGGTCGGGGATGGCCTCGCCCTTGAAGAACGCCTCAAGATTATCGACCGCCTTATGCCCCATCGCGGCCCGCGTCTCTTCGGTGGCGCTGCCGATATGCGGCAGAAGATAAGCGTTCGATAGCGTCTTGTAGCGCGGATCCAGGGCTGGTTCGCCGCGGAAAACGTCCAATCCGGCGGCGAACAGCCGCCCTGTGGTCAAGGCCTCGATCAGGGCGTCGTCGTCCACCAGGGAGCCGCGCGCGGTGTTCACCAGCACGGCGCCCTGAGGCATCAGGCCGATCCGTCGGCGATCGACCATGTTTTCGGTTTCCGGGGTCGCCGGGGTATGCAGCGAGATCACGTCGCAGCCGGCGAACAGCGCGTCCAAGTCGCGCTCCCAAGGCAGGGCGGCCAGATCGGCGGGCAAGGCGACCGGGCGGCGGTTCCAGTAGCTGACCTTCATGCCGAAAGCCATGGCCCGGCGCGCGGTCGCTTGCCCGATCCGACCCATGCCGACGATCCCAAGCCTCGCGCCCTTCAGATCCTTGCCAAGATAGCCGGTCGGCGCCCAATGACCCCATTCCCCCGCGCGCAACGACGTCTGCGCCGACCAGGCCGCGCGCATCGCGCCGAGGATCAGGAGGACGGCGATGTCCGCCGTCGCGTCGGTCAGCACGTCCGGCGTGTTCGCGATCGTCAGGCCGCGTCGGGCCGCCGCCGCCAGATCGACGTGATCGACGCCGACCGAGAAGGAGGCGAGGATGCGGCAAGAGGCGGGCAGCGCCTCGATCATCGTCGCCGGAAACCGCTCGGTCGGAGACATCAGGGCGCCGTCGCAGCCCTCCAGCCGCGCCAGAAGCGTCTCCGCGTCCATCAGCGCGTCGTCTGGATTGAGCTGGGCCTCGAAGATCTTAAGGATGCGCGCCTCGACGGGCGCCGGCAGTTTACGCGTAACCAGAATGCGGGGCTTCATGCCTGACCTGATGCGAAGAAGGCGGGTCCTCAGCGTCGGTCAATCCGCCCGGCCGAGCAAGCGGCAAAGACCGTTCGGCGGTCCCCGGCTCAGATCGGGGGCGCGGCTCCCCGCTCGCGCGCCGCGCCGGGAACCGCGTCAAGCAGCGCCTTCGTGTAGGGATGCTGAGGATGCTCGAACAGTCGCCCGGTCGGACCCGCCTCAACCACGACGCCGTCCTTCATCACCACGATCAGATCGCAGATCTGCGCCGCCACTCGCAGGTCGTGGGTGATAAACAGGATGGAAAGGCCAAGCCGCAGGCGAAGATCGGCCAGCAGCGCCAGAACCTGGGCCTGCACGGAGACGTCCAGGGCGGAGACCGGTTCGTCGGCGATCAGCACGTCCGGCTCCAGCGCCAACGCGCGCGCGAGGCCGATGCGTTGGCGCTGGCCGCCGGAGAACTCGTGCGGATAACGCGTCATGGCCGAAGGATCCAGCCCGACCAGCGCGAACAGATCGGCTGCGCGCTTCATCGCGTCGGCGCGGGAGGCGCCGTAGACCATCGGCCCCTGCGCCACCAGTTCTCCCGCCCGCCGTCTTGGATTCAACGAGGCGAACGGATCCTGGAACACGATCTGGATCCGACGGCGCTGTTCATGCAGCGCCCGGCCGGACAGCGGAACCAGATCCTCCCCGTCCAGTCGGATCGCGCCGCCGTCCGGCTCGATCAGGCGCATCAGGCAGCGAGCGAGCGTCGATTTGCCGGAACCCGACTCGCCGACCACCCCGATCGTGCCGCCGCGCGGCAAGGCCATCGAGACCCCCTGCAGCGCGTGGGTCACGCGTCGCGCGCGGCCGAACAGGCTGCGGTTGCGGTAGGTCTTGGCGAGGTTCTCGATCGACAGCACGGTCTCGTCCGAGATCGGGCGCGGCGGCGGGGCGCGCAGCGACGGCACGGCGGCCAGAAGCTGCTGCGTGTAAGGATGGGTCGGACGCGTCAGGATCTCTTCCGTCGGGCCGGTCTCCACCACTTCGCCCTGGCGCATCACGGCGACCCGGTCGGCGATCTCCGCGACCACGCCGAAATCATGGGTGATGAACAGGACGCCCGTGCCCTTGCGGCGCTGCAGATCGCGGATCAGTTTCAGGATCTGCGCTTGCGTGGTGACGTCCAGCGCCGTGGTCGGCTCGTCCGCGATCAGCAGGCGCGGGTCGAGCGCCAACGCCCCGGCGATCATCGCGCGCTGGCGCTGCCCGCCGGACAGCTCATGCGGATAG
>JBMLRS010000291.1:0-6698 GCA_049240905.1 Elsteraceae bacterium | reverse complement strand
TGACGTGATCGCCTTCCTGACCAACGTCGCCGAGCATGTTGGGCCGGAGGCGCGCTTCATGCACCAGGGCATGACCTCGTCCGACGTGCTGGACACTTGCCTCGCCGTGCAGTTGACGCAGGCGACCGACCTGCTGCTGGCGGACGTCGACGGTCTGCTGGCCGCCCTGAAGCGCCGCGCCTTCGAACATAAGGACACGCCCTGCGTCGGCCGCAGCCACGGCATTCACGCCGAGCCGGTGACCTTCGGCCTGAAGCTCGCCAGCTTCTATGCGGAGTTCGCGCGCGGGCGGAAGCGGCTGGAGGCGGCGCGCGCGGAGATCGCCACCTGCGCGATTTCCGGCGCGGTCGGCACCTTCGCCCATGTCGACCCTGAAGTGGAAGCCTATGTCGCCGAGAAGCTGGGCCTGTCGGTCGAGCCGATCTCCACCCAGGTCATTCCGCGCGATCGGCACGCCGCCTTTTTCGGAGCGCTCGCCGTCGTCGCGAGCTCCCTCGAGCGACTCTCGGTCGAGATCCGCCATTTGCAGCGCTCCGAGGTGGGCGAGGCGGAGGAGTTCTTCTCGGTCGGCCAGAAGGGCTCCTCCGCCATGCCGCACAAGCGCAACCCAGTGCTGTCGGAGAATCTGAGCGGCCTCGCCCGCTATGTGCGCTCCGCGGTCGTGCCCGCGTTGGAGAATGTGGCGCTCTGGCATGAGCGCGACATCAGCCATTCCTCGGTCGAGCGGATGATCTGCCCTGACGCCACCGTGGCGCTTGATTTCGCTCTGGGCCGGGCGACCGGCCTGATCGACAAGCTGGTGGTTTATCCGGAGCGGATGCGCGCCAATCTGGATCGTCAGGGCGGCCTGGTGCATTCCCAGCAGGTGCTGCTGGCGTTGACCCAGGCCGGGAAAAGCCGCGAGGATTCCTATCGCCTGGTTCAGGCCAACGCCATGCGCGCCTGGCGCGGCGAAGGTCATTTCCGCGTCTTCCTGGAGGCCGACCCGGAAGTCTCCGCCGCGTTGAGCAAGGAGAAGATCGCCGAACTGTTCGATGAAAAACAGCATTCCCGCCATGTCGACACGATCTTCAAGCGGGTGTTCGGCTGAGCGACGACGATGTGCACTTTGGTCATGCTCGCCCGCCCCGGCCACGACTGGCCGCTGCTCTTGGCCGCGAACCGGGACGAGATGGCCGATCGGCCGTCCAAAGCCCCGGGTCGGCATTGGGAGGATCGCGAACAAGTGGTCGCCGGCCTTGATCTGCTCGCCGGGGGTAGTTGGCTTGGTCTGAACGATCAGGGCGTGGTCGCAGGCATGCTGAATCGGCGCAACAGCCTGGGCCCGGACGCCGCCAAGCGCAGCCGCGGCGAACTGGTGCTCGAAGCGCTGGATCACGCGGACGCGCGCGCCGCGGCCGAAGCGATGCGCGATCTCTCCCCGGACGCGTACCGACCGTTCAATCTGATCATCGCCGACGACCGCGATCGGTTCTGGGTTCGCAACGACGGGTCTACCGTGCAGGTCCGCGCCCTGCCCGAAGGCCTGAGCATGATCGCCGCCGACGAGGTGAACGATGATTCAAACCCGCGCCTGCGGCGGCATCGCCCTGATTTCCTGGCGCGGATCCCAGACCCGGCGTCGGGCGACTGGACGGGCTGGAAGCAGGCGCTGGCGTCGCGCCCGAAGGAGGATCCGCGAGACGGCCTTTGCTTCGGTGACGAAACCGGCTTCGGCACCCGCTCGGCCAGTTTGATCGCTTTGCCGCCGGCTGGGATCGCGGAGCGCCGGCCGCTCTTCCTCTACGCGGACGGACCGCCCGACAAGGCGGCTTGGGCCGCCGTTCCGCTCTGAAGCGGAATCCTGATCTGAACGCGCAGACCCTCCCCTGGCGGGCTGAAGGCTTTCACTTCGCCGCCGAGTTGGTCTGACACGAGACTATGCACGATGCCAAGGCCGAGCCCGCTCCCGCCCTTGCCGCGGCGCGTGGTGAAGAAATGCTCGAAGATCCGTCCAAGGATCTCCGGCGGAACGCCGACACCGTCGTCGCTGTAGGTGAGATCGATCCAGTCGCCGTCCGGAACGACGGTCAGCTTCAAGAGGCCGGAGCCACCATCGAGATAGCCATGGCTGAGGCTGTTCGACACAAGGTTCGACAAGACCTGCATGATCGCGCTGGGATAGCTGTTCAGCGTCAGATCCGTCGGGCACTCGTACTCCACGCGATGACCTGCGGCCTTGATCTGGGGCTGCATCATCTCGAGCGTGTCTTTCAGCAATTCGGCCAGCCGAAAACTTGACCGCTCCACCGACAGTTCGTCGACCGAAACCCGCTTGAATCGCGCAATCAGATCGGCCGCGCGATCCAGATTGCGCAAGAGCATCGCCGCCGCCTTCTCAGTCACCGTGAAGTAGCGCGTGAGGGAGCCTGAGGTCAGTTCGCCCTTCGACAGCTTATCGGCGGCCTGACGCGTCTCGGACTCGATGAAGGAGGCGGTCGTGACCCCGACGCCAAGCGGCGTGTTGATCTCATGCGCCAAGCCGGCCACCAGCATCCCCAGGGATTCGATGCGTTGCGCGCGGCTGGCCAGCAGATTGGTCTGCTGGATCTCCGTGATGTCGTCGCAAACCACAAGGAGGCCGCCGTCGGCGGTGGGGGTTCGGCGCACCTGAATCGCCCGGCCGTCCAGGAACCGTCGCACATAGGTCGCTTGGACGCTGGCGTCATAAAGCAATCGATCTTCCGGGATCGTCGCGTTCAAGATCGCCTCGCGCACTTCATCGGAGTGGAGCCCCTCCCGCAGGATCGGCTGCAGGAACTCAAACAGCTTCGGCGCCGACGGACTCCAGAGCAGCAGTTTGAGATCCTGATCGAACAGGAAGACCGCGCCGTCGAGATTATGCACCACGTCGGCGAGACGTCGACTGGTCCGACGCTGGTCAGTCACGTCGACCATGACGTTCATCGCGCGACCATCCGCGGTGTGAACCGTGCGCGAGAGCATGATGCGGCCGTCCCACAGGGTGAACTCCGCCACCGCCGCCCCAGATCGGACATGCATGGCCTCGGCCCGCGCGCGCAGAAACTCCCTTAGTTCGACGTCCGACATGGCCTGGACCGTCCGCTGATCGGCGCCCTCGGGATCCAGGCGCGCGGCGGAGCGATACATCAAAAAGGCGAGATCCAGATAGGTCGCTCCCGGTTGGCATTGACGCCGCACAGACGGCGGGTAGGCTTCGCGGAACGCTTGGTTGAAGTGGGTGAGCCGATACCCGTCTTCAAACAGCGCGACAGACACGGGCAAGGCCTCGATCGTATTCCGGATCGTCTGTTTTTCACGCCTGATGTCCGTGATGTTCTGGAAAACCTGCACGAGCCAGTTGTTCGCGGCCCTCTTGCTCATCGTCCGCAGCGTCTCCTGATCGGAGATCGCATATTCCATGGTGTCCGGCGCCTGATCCGGCTCGACATATTGCCGCCACCGACGCTCGGCCCAGGCGGCTTGCGCCTCCTGGCTCAACCGCTCTCCCGTCTTGGGATCCATCGCGACCATGGCGATGCGCTGGAGCCGGTCGCGGATAGAATAACCGACGACCCTGTCCTTTGGTTCGGCGAGGCCGTCCAGATAAAGCGAGTTCGCCCGCTCCACGACGCCCTCAGGCGTGATCAGAGCGACGCCGACCGGCAAAGCGTCCAGAAGAGTGTCGAGCTTCTCCTGAGCGGCGCGCGCGTCGCGCTTTGCGGCGCGAAGTTCCGCCTCCAGTTCCCGAACGCGCTGCTCCAGCGACATAGTCAACAAGACTCCACAGGCGCGACTGCGCTTGTCTGACATTGGCAGATCGCAAGGCGGCTCGGGAAGCCCATTCCAAGACAGGCTCCCAGCCGGTGAAGCTTGGCGCTGGCCGAACTGGGCGGCGGAGCGCGCTTCATCCGGTTCGACGGGCCCACCGCCATTGTACCTGTCGACCGCGCTCTCTATACTATCCCCTTCGCCGGCTTTGATTAAGGACGGTTAGGAACGCGGACGCCGCGCGCCCTGATGCGGGGCGCGCTCACGCACCAGGAGCCAATCCCATGGCGCGACGTAGACGGATTTATGAAGGCAAGGCCAAGGTCTTGTTCGAAGGGCCAGAGCCCGGAACGATCGTGCAGTATTTCAAGGACGACACGACCGCCTTCAACAACTCCAAGAAGGGCGTGATCGACGGCAAGGGCGTTCTGAACAACCGCATCTCCGAATATCTGATGCTGCGTCTGGCTGAAATCGGCGTGCCCACCCATTTCGTGCGCCGCCTGAACATGCGCGAGCAGTTGGTTCGGGAGGTGGAGATCATCCCGATCGAAGTGATGGTGCGCAACGTCGCCGCCGGCTCGATCGCCAAGCGCTTCGGGCTGACCGAGGGCACGCCCCTGCCCCGGTCGATCGTCGAGTATTATCTGAAGAACGACGAGCTTGAGAATCCGATGGTCTCCGAGGAGCACATCACCGCCTTCGGCTGGGCCAACACCCAGGATCTGGACGACATGCTCGCCCTATGCCTGCGGGTGAACGATTATCTGAGCGGCCTGTTTCTGGGCGCCGGCATGAAGCTGGTGGATTTCAAGCTGGAGTTTGGCCGGCTGTACGAAGGCGAAGAGATGCGCATCGTGCTGGCGGACGAAATCAGCCCCGATAACTGCCGGCTGTGGGACACCAAGACCCACGAAAAGCTGGACAAGGATCGTTTTCGCAACGATCTGGGCAACGTCAAGGAAGCCTATCAGGAAGTCGCCCGGCGGCTCGGCATCCTCGTCGACCATGATGTGGAGATCAAAGCCCCGCGCATCGTGAATTGAGCGTCAGAATCGTTTAAGCAACGCCGACAAACTCCTCCCTCATCCTGAGCAAGGCCGCTTCCCCAGGGGAAGCGGCGGCGTCGAAGGATCAGGCAGCAACCGAAAGCGCTGACGACGGGCCCCGCCCTTCGACAGGCTCAGGGCGAGGGCTGAGGAGCGGGCATCCAATCAACCAAGATCGAGGTAGGTTTCGTGAAAGCGCGCGTTCATATCACCCTGAAGCATGGGGTGCTCGATCCGCAGGGCAAGGCCATCGCGCATGCTCTGGGATCGCTTGGGTTCGACGACGTTCTGGACGTTCGTCAGGGCAAGTTCATCGAGATCGAGTTGAAGGACGGCGACGCCGCCGGCGCCCGCGAGCGGGTTGAATCGATGTGCTCTCGTCTGCTGGCGAACCCCGTGGTCGAGAACTGGTCGGTCGAGTTGGTCGCGTGAAGGCCGGAATCGTCGTTTTCCCCGGCTCCAACCGAGAGGTTGACGCCGCCCATGCGCTGACCCTGATCACCGGCAAGGCGCCGCGGCTGATCTGGCATGGCGAGACCGACCCTTTGGATCTGGATCTGATCGTCCTCCCTGGCGGCTTCGCCCATGGCGATTATCTGCGCACCGGCGCCATCGCCGCCCATTCGCCGGTGATGACCGAAGTGCGGCGCGCGGCGGAGCGCGGCGTGCATGTTCTGGGCATGTGCAACGGCTTCCAGGTGCTGGTGGAAAGCGGCTTGCTGCCCGGCGTGCTGCTGCGCAACGCGAGCCTGAAGTTCGTCTGCCGCGACGTGCTGCTGCGGGTTGAGACCAGCAACTCCCCCTTCACCCGCGCCTACAACGCCGGCGACGTGATCCGCGTCCCGGTCGCCCATGGCGAGGGCAATTACTTCACCGATCCCGAGACCCTGAAGCGGCTTGAGGACGAGGACCGCATCCCGGTCCGCTATTGCGCAGAGGACGGCTCCCTGACCGACGACGCCAACCCCAACGGCTCGCTGAAGAACATCGCCGGCGTGCTGTCCGAGAACCGCCGCGTGTTCGGCCTGATGCCGCATCCGGAGAACGCCGTTGAGGCGGCGATCGGCGGAACCGACGGCTGCGCCCTGTTCCAAAGTCTCGCGAAGGTGCTGGCATGAGCGTGAAGAACCGTCCCGCCACCGCCGCCGACGCCGCCGAATTCGGCCTGAAGCCGGACGAGTGGCAAAGAATCCTGGACCGCGTCGGGAACAAGATCTCGATCACCGAGTTGGGGATCTTCTCGGTGATGTGGAGCGAGCATTGCTCCTACAAATCCTCCAAGCTGCATCTGAAGACCCTGCCGACCACCGGCCCCAAGGTGATCTGCGGTCCGGGCGAGAACGCCGGCGTGATCGACATCGGCGACGGCGACGCCGCCGTGTTCAAGATCGAGAGCCACAACCACCCGAGCTTCATCGAGCCCTATCAGGGGGCTGCGACCGGCGTCGGCGGCATCATGCGCGACGTCTTCACCATGGGCGCGCGGCCGCTGGCGAACCTGAACGCCCTGCGATTCGGCGCGCCGGATCATCCCAAAACCAAGCGGTTGCTGGCCGGCGTGGTCGCCGGCATCGGCGGCTACGGCAACTCCATGGGCGTGCCCACCGTGGGCGGGGAGACTGAGTTCCATCCCGCCTATAACGGCAACATCCTGGTCAACGCGATGACCGTGGGATTGGCGAAGACCGACAAGATCTTCTACGCCAAGGCCTCGGGCGTCGGAAACAATGTGCTGTATCTGGGCGCCAAGACCGGCCGCGACGGCATCCACGGGGCCACCATGGCCTCGGCGGAGTTCACCGAGGAGGCCGAAGCCAAGCGCCCGACCGTGCAGGTCGGCGATCCCTTCACCGAAAAGCTGCTGATCGAAGCCTGCCT
>JBMLRS010000290.1:0-2245 GCA_049240905.1 Elsteraceae bacterium | reverse complement strand
TGTAGAGGCAGTAATTGTAGCCGACCATCAGGAGGATGTGACGTTCCGCCCCGCCGGTCGGCATGTTGAGGGAGGATTGCAGCTGCGGATCGGAGCCGGAGAAATCCAGCACCGCCTCGTCGCCGCGGATCTGCAGATTGACGGCGAGGCGCACCGGCGCGCCGCCCGGCGCATCCTCATCCAGATAATCCGCGAAGAAATAATCGCCGTCGGGGATGCTCTTGAGCACCGCGCGGGCCTGGCGGTCGCCCTGATCCAGGAGGTCGCGCACGCCCTGGCGGAACACGTCCAGCCCGAAGCGGCGGATCATCTCATGGACCTTGCGCTCTCCGGTCGCCATGGCGGCGACCTGGGCCTTGAGATCGCCCCAGTTCTGATCGGGCATGCGGACGTTGGTCAGCATCACGGTCAGCAAGGTCTCGTCCAGCACGCCTTCCTTGTAGAGTTTGGCTGGCGGGATGCGGATGCCTTCCTGATGCACTTCGGTCAGCGCGCGCGACAGCGAGGCCGGCACCGCGCCGCCGACGTCGGTGTTGTGGATATGGCCGACCGCGAAGGCGACCAGCTCCTCGCCCCAGAAGATCGGCCGCCACATATGCAGATCCGGCGTGTGGGTGCAGACGAAGCCGCTGTAGGGGTCGTTGGTGATGCAGACGTCGCCGGGCTTGTAGTCCGCCACCAGCTTGATCGCGTTGGCGTAATCCAGGCCGATGAACCAGGTCGCGCCCAGGTCGCGCGGGCTGGCGAAGGTCATGCCCTCCGGCGTGGTGAGGCCGGTGGTGAAATCCTCCGTCTCCTTCACGAAGGTGGAGTGGGCGGTGCGGAACAGCGTGTAGGCCATGCTGTCGGCCGCCGCCTGGGCATGGTTGCGCAGGACCTGGAGGGTGACGGGGTCGATGGTCGTCATGGCGCTTCAACCTCCAGCGTCAGGATCAGATTATGGTGCTGGTCGACCGAGCCGATGAAACCGGCTGGCGCGCAGGTGGTGCTGTCGGCCTGCTGGATCACGCAGGGGGTCTGGAACTTATGGCCGTGGCGCAGGTCCGCGCGGTCGTAGAGCCGGGCCTCCACCTCCGCGCCGTCCATCCAGACCTTGACCGGGCGGGAGGGCGGCTCGCCCTCCACCTTCGGATAGGCCGGCAGATCGGGCGCCTTGACCGCGCCGGTGACGACCATGCGCAGGTTGATCACCTCGATCGCGGCTTTGGGATCGGAATGGCCGTAGAGCCGCTCATGCTCCCGATGGAAAGCGAGGCAGGCGGCGGCGATGTCGCCGGAGGCGATCATCTCCTGAGTCAGCGCGGTCTCGATCTCGAAGGACTGGCCGCGATAGCGCATGTCCGCGGAGGGGGAGAGGGAGATGGGGCCGTCAAAGCCCTGCTCCTCGCGGATCCAGCGTTCGGCCTGCAATCCCAACTCGCCATAGATCTCGCGCAGACGGGGCGCCGCGGCCTCCTTCAGTTCGAAATAGCCGGTCTTGATGAAGTCGCTCTTCACGTCCGCGATCAGGCCGCCGAGCGCCGACAGCACGCCCGGCGTGGACGGAATCAACGTGTGGCGCACGCCCAACTCGCGCGCCAGGAAGCAGCCGAGCATCGGTCCGGCGCCGCCGAACGCCAGCAGCGTGAAGTCGCGCGGATCCAGGCCCTGACGACTCATCAGCTTGCTGACTTCCTTGAACATCCCGGCGACGCAGATGCGGATCACGCCTTCCGCCGCTTCCTGGACGCTGAGGTTCAGCGGGGTCGCGATCGTCCGCACCGCGGCGGTCGCTGCGGCGCGATCGACCGTGACCGCGCCATAGCCGAGCTCGCCATGGCCGATCCACCCCAGCGCCGCCACGGAATCCGTGACGGTCGGGCGGGTTCCGCCGCGTCCGTAGCAAGCCGGGCCGGGCGTGGAGCCGGCGCTTTCGGGCCCGACGACCAGTTGACCGAAGCCGTCGACCTTGGCGATCGAGCCGCCGCCTTCGCCGATCGATGTGACGGCGACGGAGGGGATGTAGATCGGGAATTCGCCGACCACATCGCCCACGCCATAGCTGGGCTTGCCGTCGATCACCACGGCGAGGTCGGCGGAGGTGCCGCCGATGTCGAGGCTCAGCACCCGGTCGCGCCCGACTTGCCGCGCGACGAAACCCGCGCCGATCACTCCGGCGGCGGTGCCGGACAGCAGCATCTGCACGCAGAGGGTCTTGCCCAGCTCCGCCGTCATCACGCCGCCGTTCGATTTGGTCACCATCGCC
>JBMLRS010000289.1:0-2140 GCA_049240905.1 Elsteraceae bacterium | reverse complement strand
TCCGCGGCCCTCAGATGCAGCAGGGTCATCTGGCCAGCAGCCCCTCTACGATCTCCACCACGGCGGCCGCCTCCGCGAAGCTCGCCAGCTTATGATTCTCGCCTTTGATCAGCTTGGAGAGATCGCCCAGCTGGGTTTGCAAGGCGGTCGCGCGCGAGGAGACCTCGCCCTTATGGTCCAGGCGATGCCAATCGGTCAGCGCGGCCTTGTCCTTGGTTCCGGTCAGCTCGAAGCGATTATGGTCGTCCACGTCGCCGGCCACCGCCGCGTCGACGGCGAGCGCCAAGGTCTCGTAGCGGATGACCGCGCGAACCGCGCTCTCAGCGCCGGTCGGCCCGCGCTCCAGCGACGCGCTCTCGATCCTCGGCGCCCCGAACAAGCGGTTCGCCAGGAACAGAAAATGCGACATCACTTCGCGGGTGAAGCCGCCCTCCCCGGGACCCGCGAGCCAACTCGCCGCTTCGGCCTGCCAACCGCGCGGCCAGCGGGCGAAGCGCAGGGTCAGATGGGCCGCGGTGACGTCGCCAAGCGCGCCGGCGCGCGCCAGCTGCGTGAGTTCGGCCGCCGCGCGGGACGTGGCGAACGGAAAATTCACCGCGGAAGCCACGTCCGCCTGGGCGACCGCCTCCACGCAGGCGCGAGCCTCGACGACGCTGTTGCTCAACGGTTTTTCGCAGAACACCGGCTTCTTGTGCTGCGCCGCCAGCCGCACCAGCCCCAGATGCGACGCCGGCGGCGAGGCGATATAGACCAGATCCACCGCCGGATCGGTGATCAGATCCAACGCGGTGGCGACGAAGCGCAGATCGCCGGTCGCGGTCGGCGGGTTGGGGTCATAGGCGGCGGCGACTTGATGCGCCGGATGCGCCGCGATCGCGTCCGCCATCCGTCGGCCCATGATGCCCATTCCAATTATGCCGACGCCGTGCATGTCGCGAGATCCATTAAAATGATGATCGCCCTCGCTTACTCTGGTTCGCCGTCCGTCGATAGCCTCAGCGATCAGGAGCGCTGCAGAATGGTCCAGCCCCGATCGCCGCCAACCGCTCCAACGCGACATTGCCTCCGCAGAGCAGCGCCAACGCTCCTCCTGTCTTGGCGCGGGACGCGCGGTCGGCGGCGGCGAAGGCGACGGCCCCGCCGGGCTCCGCCACCAGCTTGAGCGCGGTGAAGCAGGCGAGCGACGCCGCCGCGATCTCCGCCTCCTCGACGGTCTCCACATCATCGACGTAGCGTCGAATGAGCGGCCAGGTGAAGTCGCCGAGTCGCTGCACCTTGATCGCGTCCGCGATGCTCGCGCTGGGGCCGCTCAACGCGACGCGTTCGCCTGATCGAAAGGAGAGGAAGGCGTCGTTCTCGAGATCCGGCTCCACCCCGACCACGCGGATCCTCGGATTTTTCTGCTTCAGCGCGGCCGCCACGCCCGCGATCAAACCGCCGCCGCCGATCGGGACGTAAACCGTGAGATCCGCCGCATCCGGGAATTCCTCAACAATCTCCAGACCGATCGTCCCCTGACCGGCCATGATGGCGAGATCGTCGTAGGGCGGAACCAGGACGAAGCCATGCTCCGCCGCCAGCCGCTCCGCCAGAGACCGGCGGGCCTCTGAGTTCGGATCCGCCATCATGATTTCGGCGCCCCAGCGCGCGGTCGCCTCGATCTTGTTCGCCGGGACGTCCGGCGACATCACGATTACTGCGCGCAGACCGAACTTCTGCGCCGCGTAAGCGACCGCCTGGGCATGATTGCCCGTGGAGTAGGCGATCACCCCGCGCGCCTTCTCCGCCGCCGAGAGCCGCGAAAGCCGAAACATCGCCCCGCGGATCTTGAAGGAGCCGGTGGGCATCAGACATTCCGGCTTCACCAACAGCCGGCCCGCCCGCGCGGCGCCGTCCTCGACCGTCAGGCAGGGAAATCGCGGCGGCAGCGCGCGCAAGGCGATGCGCGCCGCTTCGATCTCCAACAAAGGCAAATCAACGCTGATCATTCCGCCCTCCCGCGCTTGACCTCGACGGGACGTTAAGGCGATGGAAATCATCAACAAAGGCGCTGGTGATGAATTCAGATATAAATGAAAACAATAGTGAGACGCTGGATCTCAACCTGCTCCTGGTCTTCGAGGCGCTGCTGCAGGAGCAT
>JBMLRS010000288.1:0-2032 GCA_049240905.1 Elsteraceae bacterium | reverse complement strand
CGGCACGTCGGTCACCATGTCGACGCCCTCGACGTCGAACCATTGCCGGGTGATGGAGGAGGCGACGTCCGGCTTGTTCTGCATGTCGGCTGAGATCACCTCAATCGGCTTGCCCAGCGCCCTTCCGCCATGGTCCTCGGCCGCCATCTGCGCCGCGATCACCGATCCCCTGCCGCCAAGGTCGGCGAAGGGGCCGCTCTGGTCGCCGATGACCCCGATCTTGATCGCTCGCTCGCCCGCGGTCGCGCCGCCGGCCGTCAGGCCCAGCGCCAGCAGGGCTGTGCAGAGTTTCTTCATTCCGCGTTCCTTCCCCAAGTTTCTCTGGTCGCGCTGACGTCGCACGGGCGCGATTGTTGGACGCCACCCTGGCAGGTTTTTACGATAGGCGAAAGATGTTATGAAATGCGTAAGCCTGCGACCGCAAGTCGCTCAGCGCGGCGAACAGGCTTCGGCGCGCTGAACGCGCACCGCCGGACTGGCGCTCTGCGCTGAATGATTGTAGGCATGAGTCCAGTGGATATCAGATCGCTGGCCGGGCGCGTCAGAAGCAGAAGCAAATGCAAGACGTCATCAAGATCAAGGCGGGCTCAACGCTGTTCCGCCAGGGCGACCATGCCGACGTCGCCTACTTCGTGCTCAGCGGCAGGGTGGAGGTTTCGGTCGTCAAGCACGGCCAACGCCAGGTCCTCGACGTGATCTCGTCGAACACGATCCTTGGCGAGATGGGCTTGATCGACCCTGCGCCCCGCATGGCGACCGCCACGGCGATCGAACCCACGGAGTACCGCATCGTCACCGCCTCGACGTTGACCAAGCTGGTCTCCTCCGCGCCCACTCTCGCCGTGCATATCCTGCGCTCGCTGATCCGCACAGCGCGCTTGCGCGTCGGTCTTCCGGCGTTTCTGCAAGGCGAGGGCGAGGAGAGGGTGGAGAAGATCGACGATTGCTTCCTCGACCGTCGGCTCTACAAGTCGGACGAAGTGATTTTCCGCGAGGGCGACGAGGCCAACGGGCTCTATCTCGTCCAGTCCGGCGAGATCGACATCCGCCGCGCCAACAGCGCAGAATCGCTTCGAGTCTTCATCCCCGGCGAAGTTTTCGGCGAGCGCGCCTTGCTGGACCGCTCTCCCCGCACCGCCGACGCGATCTCGCTGACGACTTCGGCCTGCGCGTTCATTTCGACGGAGCGCTTCAACGAGGTTTTGCGCCAGACTCCGCCGATCTTGGTCGGTCTGATGCGAATCTACATCAAATCTTATTAGGCATGGCGCCGTCCGCGGTCCTGCTCGATCTCGACGGAACGCTGATCGACTCTCATCCCGGCATTCAGGCGAGCTGCATCGCGGCGCTGCGCGCGCTCGGCCATGAACCGAGCGAGGGCTTCGACATCCGAGCCTCGATCGGACCGCCGCTGGAAGAGATCATCCACAATCTTCTTCAGTCCTTCGGCGACGGCCGAGTCGAAGAGGGCGTCGCGGCCTATCGTCAGCATTATGGGGAAAGCGGCTATCGCGGCAGCGTGCTTTATCCTGGGATTGCCGACGCCCTGTCGGCGCTGAAGCGCAGCGGGGCGCGGCTCTATCTCGCGACGTCAAAGCGCGAGCTGTTCGCGCGTCGGATCCTGGAGCATCTGCGGCTCGCGGATCAGTTTGACGGGATTTACGGCTCCATTCCGGGCGGCGCGCGCGACCATAAGCCGGAACTGCTCGCCTTCATCGTCGCGCAGCATCGGCTCGACCCGTCTCAGGGCGTGATGGTCGGGGACCGACGGTATGACGTCATCGGCGCCCGCGCGGTCGGCATGCGCAGTCTTGGCGTGCTTTGGGGGTATGGCGAAAGGCGGGAGCTGGTTGAAGCCGGCGCGGACGGGCTCGTCGAGGTCCCGGCCGAACTCGCCCGCGCGGCGCTTGCTCCGTTCGAGGGGCGGCGCTAGCCGCCTGAATTAGCCTTCGATCAAATCCGTCGGCTGCTCGATCGCCCGGTTGAGCGGGCGCTGGCTTTTTTCCGGCATGTGCTTGCCAGCGAGCTTTGC
>JBMLRS010000287.1:0-3553 GCA_049240905.1 Elsteraceae bacterium | reverse complement strand
GTACAGCCGGACAAACCCACCGTTGCGGTAACGGAAACCATTAAAATCAATAACTTGCCGTTCATAGCTCTAGTCCTGGCTCAGCGAATGAGACGCCCACCCGGCGTTACCAGTCAAGAACCATGCCGATCGCTCAGAAGCGGCTTTTCTCGGCCGGCGGATTGGTCTCCAGCGCCAGATTGCAACCGCAGTAGGGACAGGTCATCGCCTGTTTCAGATCCTTCGCTATCGCGTCCAACGCGGCGACCGCGTCGGGGTTCTGACCAAGCTTCTCCCGCGCCTCCCGCAGCAAGCCGGCATGCGTCGGATCGACTTGGCAGCGCATTGCGTAAGCGGCGTCGATCGCCGGCGGCGCCGTCTCGATCACCAGGGCTCGCGCCGGGTCGGCGACCAGCCCTCCGGTCGCTACAGCGGCCGCGCAAGATAGGAAATGACGTCGCTTCATCGAATTCTCTCCGCTCAGACGCGTATAGTCGAGAATGAGGCCGCGCCGGTCCATTGAAAAAACATCTTTTCGGACCAACTTCCGCCCACTCGTCAATTTTCAAGAAGCCATCGGAATGCGTCGATTTTGTGCCGTTTTGACCATCCTCCTCGCGGCGGCTGCGGCGTTCGCTTCGTCCGCCTCGGCGCAGATTCCCCGTGGCAAGGTTCTGGAGTTCGAGGCCTTCCGCAATGGGTCCTCCATCGGCACGCACCGATTGTCCTTCTGGACGGAGGGATCGGCTGTGAAAGTCGACGTCTCGATCCGGCTCAAGGTCGCTCTCGCCTTCGTGACGCTCTATCGCTACGAGCATGACAGCCAGGAAAGCTGGGAGGGCGGCAGGCTGGTGGGCCTCGCGACCCGGACGAACGACGACGGCAAGGCGACGGAAGTTCGCGCGAAGGCGGAAGGCGACGAATTGAAGATCGAGGGCAGCGGCGGTCAGTTCAGCCTGCCGCTCGGCACATTCCCGACCAGCTATTGGAAACGGGAGATCACCGCCCAAAGCCTCGTGCTGGACACGCAGGACGGCGTCCGCACGAAGGTGGAGGGCGCGGCCCCGGTGCGCGAGACCTATCCGGTGCTCGGCAAGGCCGTCCCCGCAGATCGGTACAGCCTGAGCGGGGAGTTGCCTCTGGATCTTTGGTACACGCCCAAGGGCGAATGGATCGGCCTGCGCTTCACTTCGAAGGGATCGGAAATCACCTACGCGCGCCGCACGCCCCTTGATGACTGACGGCGGCGCTCTGCGTTTCGTCCTTGGCGATCAACTGAGCCGCGGCGTCTCAAGCTTGCGGGATCTCGACCCCGCGCGGGACGTCGTGCTCATGGTGGAGGTTCAGGAGGAAGCGACCTACGTTCCGCACCACCCCAAGAAGATCGCTTTCATCTTCTCGGCGATGCGCCATTTCGCCGACGCCCTGCGCGCGGAAGGGGTGACCGTCGATTATGTCCGCCTGGACGATCCAGACAATCGAGGCTCCTTCACGGATGAACTGGCGCGCGCGGCGGCGCGGCGTCGTCCGTCCCGCGTCGTGGCGACTGAACCCGGCGAATGGCGCGTGCTGGAGGCGATGAACGGATGGTCGGCCGCGTTGGGGCTGCCAGTGGAGATCCGACCTGACGACCGTTTCATCTGCAGTCGCGAGCGCTTCGCCGCTTGGGCCGACGGACGCAAGCAACTGCGTATGGAGTTCTTCTATCGCGAGATGCGCCGGCTCACCGGCCTGTTGATGCGCGGCGAGGAGCCCGAAGGCGGCGCCTGGAACTTCGATGCGGAGAATCGGAAGGCGTTGCCGAAGGAATTGCGGGCGCCGGCCGCTTACGCTTGCTCGCCAGATGAGATCACTCAGGAGGTGATCGCGCTGGTCGGCGCGCGGTTCTCCAATCACTTCGGCAAACTCGACGGTTTCTCCTACGCCGTCACGGCGGAGGGCGCGGAGGCGGCCCTGGATCAATTTCTGCGCGATGGGCTGCCGCGCTTCGGGGATTATCAGGACGCGATGCGGCGGGATGATCCCACGCTGTTTCACGCGGTCATCGGCCTTTATCTCAATGTCGGCCTGCTGGATCCGCTCGCGGTCTGCCGCCGGGTCGAGGCGGCCTATCACGCAGGCGACGCGCCCTTGAACGCGGTCGAGGGCTTCATCCGCCAGATCATCGGCTGGCGCGAGTTTGTGCGCGGGATTTACTGGCTGAAGACGCCCGGCTACGCGGAGATGAATTTCCTTGGGGCCAAGCGGCCTTTGCCGGCCTTCTATTGGACGGCGGAGACGGACATGAACTGTCTGCGTCAATGCATCGGGCAAACGCGCGATCTGGCCTACGCTCATCATATCCAGCGGCTGATGGTGACCGGGAACTTCGCGCTGTTGGCGGGCGTTAGTCCGGCGGCGGTCTGCGAGTGGTATCTGGCCGTTTACGCCGACGCGTTCGAGTGGGTTGAGCTGCCCAACGTCCACGGCATGGTGCTGCACGCGGACGGCGGCGTCCTGGGTTCCAAACCCTACGCGGCGAGCGGGCAGTACATCGACCGGATGTCGGACTATTGCGGGTCCTGCCGGTACGACGTGAAGCAGAAGAACGGGCCGAAAGCCTGCCCCTTCAATTATCTCTACTGGAATTTCCTGATGGAGAACGCCGAGGCGCTGAAGCGCAACCCGCGCCTGGGCATGCCCTATCGAACCTTGAACGCGATGTCGGAGGAGAAGCGGGGGGCGATATCCCGCGATTCCCATCGCTTCTTCAAATCAATCGGCCTTGAGGAAACTGTCGGATGAGCAATCCCAGCCTGATCTGGATCACCGGCGCCAGCACCGGCATCGGCCGCGCCGTGGCGCTCGCCTACGCCCGCCAGGGCTCGACCGTCGCCGCCAGCGCTAGAGACGCCAAGGCGTTGCAGGCCTTAAGCGAGGAGAGCGGCGGCAAGATCCACGCCTATCCGCTTGATGTCTCCGACCGGGCGGCGAACCTGGCGCTGGTGGAGCGGATCGAGGCTGACCTGGGGCCGATCGACCTCACCATCCTCAACGCCGGAACCCATCATGAAGTGACCGCCGCGAACTTCGACCCGGCCGTGTTCGACAAGCTGTTCGCGGTCAATTTCTTCGGCGTCGTCAATGGCTTGGCTGCGATCATGCCGCGCTGCATCGGCCGTCGCGCCGGCCATATCGCAATCGTCTCCAGCGTCGCGGGATATCGCGGCTTGCCGTCGGCCAGCGCCTATGGCGCGACCAAGGCCGCGCTGATCAACATGGCGGAGGCGCTGCAGCCGGATCTCGACCGGCATGGCGTGAAGCTCAGCCTGATCAATCCCGGCTTCGTGCGCACGCCCCTGACCGACCTCAACGAATTTCCGATGCCGTTCCTGATGGAGGTGGAGGCCGCGGCCGCGCGCGTGGTTTCCGGCTTGGCGCGCGGCGGGTTCGAGATCACTTTCCCCCGCCGCTTCACCTTCATGCTGAAATTCCTGCGGATCTTGCCGATCAGCTGGTATCTGGCCCTGACCAAGCGCTTCGCGATGCGCTGAGCGGGTTATTTCCTCAAGAAGAAGATCGAGGCCGAGCCGAT
>JBMLRS010000286.1:0-5634 GCA_049240905.1 Elsteraceae bacterium | reverse complement strand
CGCGGATCGAGCCGATGCCGCCGATCACCACCACCACGAAGCAGATGATCAGCACGGAATTCCCCATGCCCGGATAGACCGAGGAGACCGGCGCCGCCACCATGCCGGCCAAGGCCGCGATCGCCACCCCGGCCGCGAACACCAGGCGCGACAGCAGGCCGATGTTAACGCCGAGGGACTGCGTCATCTCCCGGTTCACGCTGCCGGCGCGGATGGTCATGCCCAGGCGGGTGCGGGTCAGCACCAGATACATGGCGATCGCCACGACCACGCAGACGCCGGAGATGAACAGCCGATAGATCGGATAGGTCATCAGATCGCCGAGCGGCAGCGATCCCTGCAGGAAAGCCGGCGGCGCGACGCCATGCACGTCGTCGCCCAAAAGCAGGCTGCGCGTCTCCTCGAACACCAGGATCAGGCCATAGGTCATCAGGACCTGCTGGAGATGATCGCGCTCATAGAGAAAGGCGAAAAACGCCCATTCCAGGACATAGCCGAACAGCACGGCCAGCAGCAGCCCGACCGCCAGGGTCGCGAAGAAGCTTCCGCCCAGCAGCGGCGCCAGGGCGAAGGCCATGTAGGCGCCGATCATGTAGAAACTGCCATGGGCGAGGTTGATCACGCCCATCACGCCGAAAATCAGCGTGAGGCCCGAGGCGACCAGAAACAGCAGAAGGCCATACTGCAGCGCGTTCAGGCACTGGATCAGGAACACCGCGAAGGTCATGGGCGCGCTCCGGAAGCCCCCCGCCGCCGTCATCGGGCGGCGGGGGATTCCCGCTACATCTTGCAGCCGCGGCCGGGATCGGCCAGGGCGGGGAAGGCGATGCTGACGAACTTGTTCTCCTTGCCCGACACCTGGCGCAGATACATGTCCTGCACCGGGTTATGCGAGGCGGAGACGGTGAAGGGGCCGCGCGGGCTGTCGATTTGCGCCTTGCGCACGCCGGCCGCGAAATCGGCCTTCTTCGACAGGTCGCCCTTCACCGCGGCGAGGCCGGCCGCCAGCATCTGCGCGGCGTCATAGCCCTGCACGGCGTAGACGTCCGGCTGGATCTTGTGCGCCGCCGAATAGGCCTGACGGAACTCCACGTCCTTCTTCAGCGACAGGCCGTCGGCGTAATGCAAGGTGGTGAGCAACCCGTCGGCGGCTTCGCCCTGGGCCTCCAGCGTGCCGTCGGTCAGGAATCCCGCGCCGTAGAGCGGGATGGTCTTCTTCAGGCCGGCCGCCGCGTAATCCTTCACGAACTTCACCGCGCCGCCGCCGGCGAAGAAAGTGTAGACCGCGTCCGGCTTGGCCGCCGCGATCTCGGTCAAGAGCGCCTGGAATTCGACGTCCGGAAAGGGTAGGCCCAACTCCTTGATCACCTTCCCGCCGGCCTTCTCGAAGGATTCCTTGAAGCCGCGCACGGATTCATCGCCGGCGGCGTATTTCCAGGTGATGGTCATGACCCGCTTGTGGCCCTTGTCCGCCACGACCTCGCCCATGGCGTAGCCGGGCTGCCAGTTGGAGAAGGAGCTGCGGAAGGTGGTGACCGCGCACATCGGGCCGGTCACCGCGTCGGCGCCGGCGTTGGGCACGATCAGGACCGTGCCGCTTTCCTTGGCGGCTTTCGCCATCGCCATGGCGACGCCGGAATGGACGGTGCCGACCAGCACGTCGACATTGTCGCGTTTGATCAGCTTGTTGACGTTGTCGGTCGCCTTGGAAGGGTCAGACTCGTCGTCGACCCGGACATACTCGATCTCGCGGCCCGAGAGCTTGCCGCCCTGCTCGTTCACATAGAGCTTTAAGCCGTTCTCGATGGCGGTCCCGAGGGCGGCGAAGGTGCCGGTGGCGGGCAGCATCAGCCCCACCTTCAGCTTGGCGGGGGCCTGGGCCAGTTCCTGAGCGGACGCCGTCATCGGCGCCAGAGCGAGAGCGCAGACGAGGGTGACGGGCGCAGTCAGAAGGATGCGAAGGGATTTCATGCGCTGCCTCATTGGTTGGTTTTGCGGATGAACGCGGTGACGGCCGCGATCAGCGGTTCAGGCTGGTCGCGGTGGGGGGAGTGGCCGCAATTCGGCAACTCCAACAATTCGGTCTGCGGCAGACGGCGCGCGATCCCGCGGATCTGCTCCAACGTGCCGTATTCGTCGTCGACGCCCTGGATCGCCAGCAGGGGGCAGCGGATCGGCGCCAGCTCCGCCTCGATCGACCAGTCCTTGAAGGGTGGATGCAACCAGATGTCGTTCCAACCCCAGAAGGCGGAGTCCGGATCGTCGTGATAGCGGGCCAGCTTCTTCGGCAGATCGGTCTCCAGGTAAGCCGTGCGCGCATTGACGATGTTCGCGATCGTCAGATCCTCGACCATGATGTGCGGGGCCATGACGATCGCCCCGGCCAGCGCCTGGGGAAAGGCCGCCGCGTAGAGCAAAGCGATCGAGCCGCCGTCGCTGTGGCCGAACAGCCAGAGCTTCGTGCTCTTCGGATCGAGCTGGATCGCGCCGAGGAAGGCCGGCAGCACTTCCTGGGCCTGCCGATGCATGAAATCCAGGCCCCAGGCCTCGGACGCCGGACGCGGGGTGGATTTGCCATAGGCGGGACGGGAATAGACCAAGCCGCGACAACCCGTCGCCTGACACAGACGGGTCGGGAAATCGCGCCACATGGCGCGGGAGCCCAGACCTTCATGCAGGAACAGGACAACCGGCGCAGTCGCCGGGCCGTCGATCCATTCATATTCGATGGCGACCTGGCGTCCGCGCCAGGCGATCTCAGCGAACTTTACGCTCATGCGTCGGCCTCGCGCTGGCGCAGCTTGAAGCGTTGGATCTTGCCGGTCGCGGTCTTGGGCAGATCGGTCAGGAATTCGATCTGGCGGGGGTATTTGAACGGGGCGAGACGATCCTTCACGAAAGCCTTCAACTCCGCTTCATCCGCCGCCGCGCCGTTCTTCAGCACGACGAAGGCCTTGGTCTTGGTCAGCCCCTCGGCGTCGGCGACGCCGACCACGGCGGCCTCCAGCACGGCGGGATGCTGCACCAGGGTCGCCTCCACCTCGAACGGGGAGACATAGATGCCGCTGACCTTGATCATGTCGTCGCTGCGGCCGGCGTAGGTGTAGGTGCCGTCGGCGTTGCGGACGTACTTGTCGCCGCTTTTGGTCCAGGCGCCCTGGAAGGTGGCGCGGGTCTTGTCGCGCGCTCCCCAATACATCAGCGCCGCCGAAGGGCCGTCGATGTAGAGGTCGCCGGCCTCGCCGTCCTTGGTCGGATCGCCCAGCTCGTCGCGCAGCTCCACCCGATAGCCGGGGACGGGCTTGCCGGTCGTGCCATAGCGCACGTCGCCGGGGCGGTTGGAGATGAAGATATGCAGCATCTCGGTGGAGCCGATGCCGTCGATCACTTCGACGCCGAACTGCTGAGTGAAGCGTTCGCCCAGATCGGCGGGGAGAGCCTCCCCGGCGGAGGAGGCCAGACGCAGCGACAGCGTCTCCTTCGCGGGCGGGTTCGGGGCCGCCAGCATCGCGGCGAAGCCGGTGGGGGCGCCGTAGAAGACGGTCGCCTGATGCTCGCTCAACCGCTTGAACACGGCGGCGGGCGTCGGCCGCTCCGCCATCAGCACGGTCGCGGCGCCGACGCTCAAGGGGAAGGTGAGGGCGTTGCCCAGGCCATAGGCGAAGAACAGCTTGGCGGCGGAGAAGCAGACGTCCTTCTCCGTCAGGCCGAGGATCGCGGAGCCGTACAACTCCGCCGTCCAGTAGGGATTGGCGTGGGTATGCACCGTGCCCTTGGGATTGCCGGTCGAACCCGAGGAATAGAGCCAGAAGGCCGGGTCGTCAGGGCCGGTCGGCGCGGGCGCGGCCAGCCGGGGTTGCGCGGCAAGGAAGGCCTCGAACGGGACGCCGCCCTCGGGCATGGGCGCGCCAGACACGATGACAGCCTTCACTTCATGATCGGCCTTGGCCATCGCGGCGGTGAGCGCCGGGGCCAGGGGGGCGGAGATGATCGCGGCCTGCGCCCGACTATGTTCGAGCATGTAGGCGTAATCATCGACGGTGAGCAGGGTGTTGACCGCGACCGGCTGGATGCCGGCGTAGAGCGCGCCGAGGAAACTGACCGGCCAGTCGTTGTTGTCGTGCATCAGCAGCAGCACGCGCTCCTCCCGCCGGAGGCCCTGGGCGAGCAACCCCGCCGCCATCCGGCGCACGCGCTCCTCCAACTGGCCGAAGGTGAGGCTGCCATGATCGTCGACATAAGCCAGCTTGTCCGCGCGCGCCGCGTTCAACCCCAGCAGATGCTGGGCGAAATTGAAGCGGCCGTCCTGGACGGGAACAGGCCGGGGCTGCGTCATCGCATCGTTCCCACGCGCGGGGCCCAGGCGTAGGATGACAGGCGGAGTCCCGCTGGCGACATGACCGTTTGCTCCCTACTCGCTCCACGTCAGCCTTGTTTGGACTGCGCAGATGCATTATTGTGCGTAAATCCACCTTATGGACAGTCAGGCGCCCTGTCAATTGCATGCCGCGATAAATTCCGACGAACCCGAATCCGCCGGCGCCAAGAACCCGTTTCTGGCGGCCTTGGGCGAGCGTCTGCGCGGCTTGCGGGCGCGGCGCGGGATCACGCGGAAGGGCTTGGCGAAGGCGGCGGACGTCTCGGAGCGGCATCTGGCCAATCTTGAGGGCGGGGTCGGCAACGCCTCGATCCTGGTGCTGTTGCAGGTCGCCCAGGCGCTGCACTGCTCGCTGGCGGAGCTGATCGGCGACGTCACCACCTCCTCCCCCGAATGGCTGATGATCCGCGAGATGCTGGAGCATCGCGACGAGGCGACCTTGAGCCGGGCGCGCGCCGCGATCGGCGAGGTTCTGGGCGATCAGTCCGGCGGCAGCGCGCGGGTCGCCCTGATCGGGCTGCGCGGCGCGGGCAAATCCACGCTGGGGCGGATGCTGGCCGAAGACCTGGATTTCCCGTTCGTGGAGCTGAGCCGCGAGATCGAGAAATTCGCCGGCTGCAGCATCTCCGAGATCCAGGGGCTCTACGGCATGACCGCCTATCGCCGCTATGAGCGACGGGCGATCGAGGAGACGATCCAGATCTATCCGGAGGCGGTGATCGCGACGCCGGGCGGAATCGTTTCCGACCCCGCCTCCTTCAATCTGCTGCTGTCGCACTGCATGACGGTGTGGCTGCAGGCGGCGCCGGAAGACCATATGGCGCGGGTCGTCGCCCAAGGCGACATGCGGCCGATGGCCGCGAGCCAAGAGGCGATGGCCGACCTGAAGGCGATCCTGGCCGGCCGCTCCGCCTTCTACTCCAAGGCCGCGCATCGGCTGGACACCAGCGCCCAAGGCCTGGAGCCGACCTTTCTGGCCCTGCGTCAGATCGTGCGCGGCGCGCTGAATCTGGCGCCCCTTGACGGCGTCGAATAACTGCAAGATATTGCGTTACGACGAAATCAGAAACATGCACTATGATGCATTAAAGGGAGCGAGCCCGTGAGCAACGCAGAGCGCGTCGATTATCAGACCGACCCGTCCCAATACCGGCATTGGAAGCTGAGCTTCGACGGCCCGGTGGCGACGCTCGCCGCCGACTTCGACGAGAACGCCGGCATCCGCCCCGGCTATAAGCTGAAGCTGAACAGCTATG
>JBMLRS010000285.1:12609-25624 GCA_049240905.1 Elsteraceae bacterium | reverse complement strand
CCGCCCCTGTCAATTCGTGGTCGGATCAGGCAGACATTCGTCATGCGGCGCGCGCCGTGGCGCGGCCGATTCGGGATGCGGGAACCATGTCTTTTCTGAAGGATTTACGCCGACGTTTCGCGGCCCTTGGGTCCGATGAGCTGCTGAGCGCCGCCCCCGCGTCGCAGCCGCGAGGCCCGATGCGCGAGCCGGCGCTAGATCGTCCGGAGTCGGCCGTCGATCAGTCGGAGCCGGCTTGGCGCAGTTGGCTCGCCCTGTCCGGCCTGTTCGCCTGGGAGACCGACGCCTATGGCCGCTTCACCCGAATCGGCGCGGACGCCTTCGGTTGGCGGGCGGAAGACCTGCTGGGACAGCACGCGCTCGAGCTGGCTCCCGAGCCGGAGCGTCCCGCCGCGCGCCTCGCCTTTGCGGCGCAAGCCCCGGTGCAGGGCGTCGAATTCTGGCTGCGTCGGCGCGACGGCATGCTGGCCGTCGTCTCCGCGACCGCCTTTCCGCTGACCGCGCCAGACGGCGCCCGTCTTGGCGCGCGCGGGGTCTGCCGCGACATTTCGGAGGAGCGCGCCGGTCTCCAGGCGTTGGCTGACGCCCGTCGGCGCGAAAGCGCGGTGGCCAGCGTGATCCGCAGCATGCATGACGCGATCGAGCCTACGGAGATGCTGCCTGCCGCCGCCGCCTCCTTGGCGCAGGCGCTTGGCGCCTCCGGCGTCGCGATCTACCGGCATGACGGAGAGCGATTTCACCAGCGCGCCCGTTTCGGCGCGGTGCTGGAGACCGCCAGCGTGCTGCAGATGCTGTCCCGTCTCGCCAACGACCCGAGCCTGGTGATCGCCGAGATCGCGGCCCGGCGAGCGCTCGCGGTCGGCTCGATCTATCGGGGTGAGGTCAACGGCGCGATCGTCGCGTGGCGTCAACCAATGGAGCCGGCTTGGACCAATCTCGATCGCGAGCTGGCGTCGGAGTCCGCCGTGCAGATCGGCATCGCCATCGCCCAGATGCGCCATCACGACGAATTGCAGCGCATCAGCTCGACCGACGCGCTGACCGGCCTGCTGAACCGACGGATGTTCTTCGAACAGCTCAAGTCGGGGCTCAACCGCGCCGACGGGCGCAACCGCCATGCTGCGATGGGCTATGTCGATCTCGATTACTTCAAGGCGGTGAACGATGTGCACGGCCACCAGAAGGGCGATCTCGCGCTTCAGCGGGTCGGCGATCTGCTGCGCGCCAACACCAAGCCGGAGGATCTGATCGCCCGGCTCGGCGGCGATGAGTTCGCTGTCTTCCTGGCCGATTGCGACGAGGCGGCGGCCAATGTCTGGGGCGCCCAGATGCTGGAGGCGGCGAAGGCCCTGCTGCCGCTCTCGGGCGCGCCCGACAAGCCCTTGGGCCTCTCCGTCGGCCTCGTCGTCTATGACCCGCGCACGGGCGAGACCGCGGACCAGCTGACCCAACGCGCCGATGAGGCGATGTACTCCGCCAAGCGCGCTGGGAAGGGTCGGGTCCGAGTCGGGCGGCGCGAGTGACCGTTCAGTTCGCGCGGACCAGCGTTCCTGCCCCGTTGGACGTGAAGATCTCCAACAGCAAGGCGTGATCCACGCGTCCGTCCATGATCACCGCCGCTTCGACCCCGCCCGCGACCGCGGCGAGGCAAGTCTCCACCTTCGGGATCATGCCGCCGGAAATGGTGCCGTCCGCGATCATCCGATTCGCCTCGGCCACCGACAGCTCCGGCACCAGGTTCTTGTCCTTGTCCAGCACGCCCGCCACGTCGGTCAGCAGAAGGAAACGGCTGGCCTTCAGCGCGGCGGCGATCGCGCCGGCGACGGTGTCGGCGTTGATGTTGAAGGTCTGACCGTCCGGGCCGCCGCCAGTCGGGGCGATCACTGGGATGATCCCGGCCGCCAGGAAGCTGTGCAGCACTTTCGGATCGACCTTGTCCGGCTCGCCGACGAAGCCGAGATCCAGCACCTTCTCGATGTTGGAGTCCGGATCGATCTTGGTGCGCTGCAGCTTGCGCGCGGTCACCAGATTGCCGTCCTTGCCGGACAGGCCCACGGCCGTGCCGCCGGCGGCGTTGATCGCGCCGACGATGCTTTTGTTGATCGAGCCGGCGAGCACCATCTCCACGATCTCGACCGTCGCCGCGTCGGTGACGCGCAGCCCGTCGATGAACGCGCTGCGGATCTGCAGCCGCTCCAGCATCTTGCCGATCTGCGGGCCGCCGCCATGCACGATCACCGGGTTGATGCCGATCTGCTTCAGCATCACCACGTCTCGCGCGAACCGCAGTTGCCCCTGCTCGTCGCCCATGGCGTGCCCGCCATACTTGATCACCAGCGTGCTGCCGGCGAAGCGTCGCATATAGGGGAGCGCCTCCAGCAAGGTGTTCGCCTTGGATTGGAAGTCAGCCGGGGGAAGCGTGGAAGGAGCGGACATGCGAGCCTCTTTTTTGAGCCGCCCTCTCATAGCGGCGCGCGCGCCCGGACGGAAGCCTCGCGTCGTCCTTGGCGAAGCGCTACCGACGATTCCCCGCTTGTGATATCGTTTGATCAGTGGAGTCGCGCAGGCTTGCGGCCCTTTTTCTCTTGGTTCGTCGCGAAAGAATCAGATGTTGGACGCCTTAGAGCCCGCCCACCCGATCATTGACGCCGCCGACCTCACGCCGGAACGATTCAGCGCGTTGATCAACGCGCATCGTTGTCTGCTCGCGCGCAATCTCTTCAGCGCCGCCGATGTCGCGCTGCTGCGCAACGCTGCGTTCCGCACCTACGGCGTTTACGATCGCGCCATGGCGGCGATCCGCGCTGGGGATCCGCCGCCGACCGACGTCGGCTACATCACCGCCGACGGTTTCGGGAAGTCGCGCGAGGAGTTGGCGGGGTTCCGGCGCTTCGGGTCGCTCGTTCTGGGCTATTGCCCGTTCGCCATGGGCGTGGTCAGCACCGTGCTGTCGCGGAACCCGATCAAGGCGTGCGTCGAGGCCCATTTTGGTCAAGCGATCGGCCTTTCGCTCAATTCTTCATCCGTCCGGCTGTCTGAAGTCAGCAACGACGTGCGTCGGGTGTTCCATCAGGACGGCTCCTTCCTGGGCGGCGAGGACACGGAGACGATCAATTGCTGGATCGCGCTGGACGACTGCGGGGTCGATGCGCCTGGGCTCGAAGTGTTCCCGCAGCGGATCGACGAGTTGCTCCCGGTTGGCGGACCCGGCGCTGTGACCAGCTGGGAGATCGAAGAGTCCGTCGCGTATGGTCGGTTGGGCGCGGACAAGGCTTGGCTTCCAACCTTCAAGGCTGGCGACGCCTTCGTTTTCGACCATCTCCATCTGCACCGCACCCATCTGACCCCGGCGATGACGCGCGATCGTTTCGCCGCGGAATGTTGGATGTTCCCGATCAAAGAGCGCTATCGCGCCGAGTTCTTGGCGTGGCTGGGATGAGCATGGAAGCCAATCCGACGATCGTCACCCAGGCGCATTCGCTGTACTACGCGCAGGGTCGCCGCGCCGAAGCCTTGGCCCTTCTGGAGGCCGAACTGGCGCGCTATCCCAATGAGGAGGAGACCGAGGGCTTCCTCGCGTTTCTCTATGCGACGGAAGGCCGATATCTCGACGCCTTGCGCCTGTTCACGAGGTTGATCGACCGCAACCCCTTGCCGCGCTACATGTCCAACATCTTCTTCTGTCGCACGGCCGCGGCCGGGCGGATCATGGACGGCTTGCCGATCAACGGCGACGCTTAGCCGGCCTTGACCGGCGGCGGCGCCTCCCGCGCCAGCGCGCCCAATTCGGCGCGCAGCTCGGGCATGCCCATCCCCGTTTCAGAGCTGGTCGCGATCACGCGGGGGTGCGCGGCGGGACGCTTGGCCAAGGCCTTCTCGACGCCGGTCTGGATGCGCAGCAACTCGCTCGGCTTCACCTTGTCGGCCTTGGTCAGAACGATCTGATAGACGACGGCGGCCTTGTCCAACTGGGTCATCATGTCCGTGTCGGTCACTTTCAGCCCGTGCCGCGCGTCCACCAGCAAGCAGAGCCGACGCAGCGTCTGGCGGCCCTTCAGATAGGCGTCGATCAGCTTGGTCCAGCGCGCGATCTCGGTCTTGGCGGCTTCGGCGTGGCCATAGCCGGGCATATCGACCAGCCAGAGCCGGGCGGCGAGATTGAAGAAGATCAATTCCCGCGTCCGGCCCGGCGTGTTGGAGGCGCGGGCGATGTCGTTGCGGCCGGTCAGCCCGTTGATCAGGCTGGATTTACCGACGTTCGAGCGGCCGGCGAAAGCGACCTCCGGCAGATCGGCGGGCGGCAGCGTCTCCAGCGTGGGCGCAGCCCAGAAGAACTGGCAATCCCCAGCGAACAGTTTGCGGCCGATCTCCAGATCGGGTGAATCGAGGGAATTTTCTGATGTTATATCGACAGGCATGGGGTTTGCTCTAACCTACTTTGAAGGACAGCCTGTAACCCCCTAACCATGGAAACCGCAAGCATGACCGGACCCAGTGATTACGCCCGTGACCTGATCGCCCTGGCGCAAGAGCGCGCCGAGGCCGTTCCCCTGACCCGTCGCGGCCTCCTGGCCCTGGCCGGCGCGACCGCCGCCGCCGTGGGGATCGGCGGCTTGAACAGCGCCTTTGGGCAGGCGCGCGAGATTCTGCTGGTCAATTGGGGTGGCGACGCCATCGGCGCCATGGGCAAGGCTTGGGCCGAGCCCTTCATGAAGGCCAATCCGGGCCTGACCGTGAAGCTGGACGGCGCGGGGCCGTCCTCCGGCAAGATCAAGGCGATGGTCGAAAGCGGCAAAGTCACCTGGGACGTGTGCGACCGCAATCTGCCCGCCTCGGTCGAACTTGGCCGTCTCGGCCTCCTCGAGGAGATCGACTACTCGATCGTCGACAAGGCCAAGCTCCGGCCGGAGCATGCCGGCAAGTGGGGCGTCGGCAGCTATCTCTACTCCAACGTCCTCACTTGGGACACGCGCGCCTTCGGCGGCCGCAAGCCGGAGACCTGGGCTGATTTCTGGAACATCAAGGATTTCCCGGGCAAGCGCACCCTGCGCCGCACGATCGACGGCCAGCTTGAGGCGGCCCTGCTCGCCGACGGCGTGCCGCCGGAGAAGATCTATCCGATCGACATGAAGCGCGCGCTCGACAAGATCAAGCAGATCAAGCAGCACACGGTGTTCTGGAACTCCGCCGCCGACAGCCAGGCGCTGCTGCGCGACCGTGAGGTCACCATGGGCGGCCTGTTCAACACCCGCGCCCTGGTCACCAAGCGCGACACGAACGGCGCGATCGACTTCACCTACAATCAGGGCAGCGTCTGGGTCGGCGCCTGGATCGTGCCCAAGGGCGCGCCCATGGGCAAAGAGGTGATGAAGTTCATCGCCTCCACCCAGGATCCGGCCGGCCAGATCGAGCTGTTCAAGATCCTTGGCAACTCGCCGGTCAATCCCGCCGCCGCCGCTCAGGTGCCGGCGGAGATGAAGGCGCTCGACGCCGGCAGCGCGGAAAACTACGCCAAGCAGATCCCGGCCGACGCCGAATGGTACGCCGCCAACGCGGCGACCGCCGTTCAGCAATATCTGGACGCGATCAGCTGAGGCGGGTCCTGATCACGGGCGCGGGGTCCGGCATCGGCCGGGCCGCCGCGCTCCGTTTCGCCGGCGGCGGCGATCACGTCGCCGTCAACGACATCCGGCCGGAGGCCGCGGCCGAGACCGTCGGCCTCATCCAGGCGTCCGGCGGTTCGGCCGAAGCCTGCCCCTGCGACGTGGCGGACATCGCGGCCTTGCGCGCAATGATCGCCGGCCTCGGGTCCCTGGACGTGCTGGTGAACAACGCCGGCGTCTCCAGCACCCAGCGCAAGCTGGCGGAGATCGACCCAGCGGATTTTGACCGCATGTTCGGTGTGCATGTGAAAGCAGCCTTCTTCGCGGCCCAGGCCGCAGCGCCGGCGATGCGCGCGAAGCGCCATGGCCGGATCATCAATGTCTCGTCCAACTGGGCGCTTCAGGGCTCGGACATCCTCAGCCACTACAGCGGCGCCAAGGCCGCGCTTTTAGGCCTGACCCGCGCCTGGGCGAAGGAGCTTGGTCCGGACGGCGTCCGCGTCAACGCCGTCGTCCCCGGCAGCTCCGCCACGCCTTTGGTGCGCTTCCGCATGTCCGATGAAGACATCGCCGCCGCCGAAGCGACCACCCCGCTCGGCCGCTGGGCCACGGCGGACGAAATCGGCGCCGCCATCGTCTATCTCGCTTCTCCGGAAGCCGCCGGAATCACCGGCCAGATGCTGGTGGTGAACGGCGGCCAATATTTCGCGGCTTGAGGGGCTTCATTCACTCGCCAGAGCGTTGGAAACCGCGTCCGGATTGTGGTCGATGACACGGAGCAGAGTGCGCGCAGCCTGATCGGGCCGGACGCGATGTTGCTCCCAGTCTCTGACGACAGCCAAACTCAACCCGTATCGGCTGGAAAACTCCCGCTGAGACAAGCCCAGACGCTTTCGGACCGCCGCCACGTCAATGTCGTTCGCCGGGTAAATTCCGGCCGGCGCGCGCTTGCCCTCCGCAATATCGAGAGCTTCTGACGCGCTTTCTACGAGATCTCGGCCAAAGCTTGTCATGGGTTACTCCCCGGTTGGCGCCCGACGTTGATGGCCTCGCGATAACGCTGGGCGATTTTCGGAAGAATAATCGCCAGTTCATTCCGTTCAGCCATGGAGAGGTTGGCCCGCTCTCCCTTGTCGATCAACGCTAGAAGAAAGATGGGTACATCCTCCCCGCCAAAATAATGGATGGTGCGGTATCCGCCGCTCTTCCCTTGTCCGACACGGGCGACACGAACCTTCCGCGCGCCGCCGGTTCCTGGGATCAAGTCTCCCGCCATTGGGTTCTCGGCAAGCATGGAAACGATCTGCATCAGTTCGGATTCCGAGAGTCCAGCCCTTCTGGCATGGCGCTCGAAAACTGAGGTGAACAATACCGTCTGCATGATGGAATATACGGAATATCCGTATCGTCTTCAATCCGAAGCAGACGCGCTCTACGCCAACGCCGTCACCACCGCCAGCGCATCTTCCCCGCTCACCACCGGATTGCCGGCCGCGAAGGCGCTTAACTCCAGCGCCAGCGTGTCCACCCAGGGCGTCGGCACAATTTCCGTCACGCCGTAGAGCGTGGTGACGGTGAGGGTGGGGCGGGAGTCCGGCGCGTCCGGGGCGGTCCAGATCAGCCTCGCTGTGGCGCGGTCGCCATGCACGGTGAAGCGGCAGTCATAGGCCGACGCGTAGAGGCAGGTCAGCACCCCCACGGCGTTCGAGGCGAAGCGGAAGGTGGCGACGGCGCTGTCCGGCGTCTTGCGGTCGGGCCGCGGCGCGCCGACCGCGACCGATCCGCCCTCGACCGGCCCGGCCAGAGTTATCATCCAATCCACCATATGCGGGCCCAGCACGGTCATCGGCCCCAGTGGGCATTCGCTGAGCTGGCAGCGCCAATGATCGGGCGGGAAATTCAACGCCTCGGCGGTGGCGTAGGTCGCTTCGATCGCCTGAATCCTGCCCAGACGGCCGGCCTTCGCCATCGCCAGGATCTCCTGGAATCCTGAGAGCAGGCGGCGGTTATGGCCGACCGCGAGGGTCACACCGGCCTTGCGGCAGGCCGCGATCACCGCCTCCGCGTCTTCAGTGGTCAAGGTGAAGGGCTTCTCCACGAACACATGCTTGCCGGCCTTCGCCGCCTGGATCGCCTGGGCCGCGTGCTGGGAGTGCGGCGTGGTCACGACGACCGCCGTCACGTCGGGATCGGCCAGCAGGCCCTCAAAGCTCTGAAAGCCGCGCGCGCCAAAACGCCGGCAGAAGGCGATCAGCCGGTCGGGATCGCGGTCGCAGGCCGCCTCCACGGTCAGGCCTGCGCGACCGGCGGCTTGCGCCAGCTCGGTCGCCCACCAGCCCAGCCCGATGAAGCCGAGCCTACTCAGCCGCCAGCGCCTTATCCGAGGCCTCGACCGCCGCGAAATGCCGGGCGATCTCCTCCCCGGTCGCGAACCAGACGTCGCCGAAGCTCTTCATGAAGGCGATCATCTCCTTCAGCGTCTGCCAGCGGGTCGGCCGGCCGGTCACCTGCGGATGCATGACCAGCACGAAGACGCCGCCCCAGTCGCGGATCACGCGGAACTCGTCCTGCCAGATCTTCAAAACTTCATCCTTGGAGGAGATCGGCTTGGGCGAGCGCAGATGGCTGGTGCCATAGTTCCAGTCGTCCAGCGAGGGATGCTCCGGCAGTTCGATCAGCCCGCGCCCGCCACCGCGCAGCACATGGCGGTAGGGATGCACGTCGTCCTTGAAGCAGGAGCTGTATTCGAAGCCGCGCGCGACCAGCTGCTCCATCAGATAGTGGGTCATCTCGCTGCCGGGCGGGCGATAGCCCACGGGGCGCACCCCATGCTTGGCCAGAGCGTGCAGGCCAGCCTCCAGCTCTTCGAGCACCTGCGGCTCATTGGCGGGATCGGGGCGATAATGCATGTAGCCGTGATGGGCCACTTCATGCCCGCCCTTCAGGATCGCCTGAACCTTGTCCGGGTGATTGTCGGCGGTCCAGCCGGGCGTGAAGAAGGTGCCCTTCAGCTCTTCGTCGCGCAGCAGCTCCAGGATCTTCGGCACGCCGACCTTGGCGCCATAGCGGCCCTGGCTGGCGGTCGCCAGCAGATCCGGCCACTCCGCTCCGCGCATCAGCCACAGGCTCTCCGCGTCGAAGTCGAAGGTGAGGTTGACCGCGACCTTGGCCCCGTTGGGCCAAGGGATGGGCGCGCTCACCGCCGGGGTCAGGATCGGCGTCTGGTAGACCGTGGCGTGCGCCATGGCCGGCATCTCAGGGGTGGGCAGGGGCATGTCGGCTTCCTCAAAATCAACTGAGGAAGCCTACCATGCTAATTCGAGACCGAAACCCCCATGCGCCGCATGATCGCCCATTGCTGCGCCATCGACAGCAGGTTGTTCCAGGCCCAGTAGATCACCAGACCGGCCGGGAAGCCCGCCAGCATGAAGGTGAACATGAACGGCATGATCATGAACACCTTGGCCTGGATTGGATCGGTCGGCTGCGGGTTCAGCTTCATCTGCAGCCACATCGTCACGCCCATGATCAGCGGCCATGCGCCGAGATGCAGGAAGCCCGGCGGGTCCCAGGGGATCAGGCCAAACAGGTTGGCGATCGTCGTCGGGTCCGGCGCGGACAGATCCTTGATCCAGCCGTAGAACGGCGCGTGACGCATTTCGATGGTCACGAACAGCACCTTGTAGAGCGAGAAGAACACCGGGATCTGCAGAAGGATCGGCAGACAGCCGGACAGCGGGTTCACCTTCTCCTTCTTGTACAGCTGCATCAGCTCCTGATTGATGCGCGCGCGGTCGTCGCCATACTTCTCCTTCAACTCGGTCATGGCTGGCGCAAGCTTCTTCATCTTGCTCATCATGACGTAGGAGCGGTTCGCCAGCGGGTAGAAGATCGCCTTCATGATCAAGGTCAGCAGCAGGATCGCGATGCCGAAATTGCCCACGAACTTGTAGATATACTCCATCAGCGAGAAGATCGGCTTGGTCAGGAAATAGAACCAGCCCCAGTCCACGGCGTATTCGAAGCTGTCGATGCCCTGCGCGTCGCGATAGCGCTTCAGCAGATTCACTTCCTTGGCGCCGGCGAACAGGCGATGGTTGGACTCGATGGTCTGGCCCGGGGCCAGGGCGCGACCGGCGCCCAGATAATCCACCTGGAAGCCTTCGCCCGCGCCGCCCACATGGGTGAAGCGGCCCTGCACCTCCTCCTTGGGGTCGGGCACGACCGCGACCAGCCAGTATTTGTCGGTGATGCCGAGCCAGCCGCCCTTGGTCTTTTCCTCGAACTTGGCCTTCTCGTCCTTCAGATCGCTGTAGGTCTTTTCGCGCAGGATGCTGTTGAACACGCCCAGCAGGCCTTCATGCAGAATGAAGAAGCCCTGCGTCTCCGGCATGCCGTTGCGCTTGACCAGCGCGAAGGGATGCAGAGTGGTGGCCGCGGCCCCGGTGTTCTCGACCCTCTGCGTGACCGAGATCATGAAGTTCTCGTCCAGGGTCAGGATCTTCGTGAATTTAAGGCCTTCGCCGTTGTCCCAGGTCAGGGTCAGCGGCTCGTTGGTCACCAAGGCGTCGCGATTGGCGGTCCAGCGCGTCCTGGCGTCCGGCAGTTTGGTGGTGCGATCCACCCCGGTCCAGCCGAACTCGGCGTAGTAGGCGTCCTTGACGCCGATCGGATTGAGCAGCCGAATCTGCGGGCTGTTCGGGTCGACCGTCTCGCGATAGCCGCGCAGGGTGATGTCGTCGATCCGGCCGCCCTCCAGCGCGATCGAGCCGATCACGCGGGTGGCGTCGATCTTGATCCGGGGGGCTCGCTCCAGCACCGCGTTGCGATCGGCCGCCGGCGGGATCGCCGAAACGCCGGGAACGGTGGGCAGAGAGGGGGTCGGCGCGCCGGGCGCGGCGGGCAGGGCGGCGGTTCCGCCCTGAGCCAGCTGTTCGGTCTGCTGCGCGCGCAGCGCGGCCTGCTGCGCCTCCTGCTGCTGCCGCAATCGGGGCGTCTCATAGAAGAACTGGAAGCCGAATAGAATGGCGAGCGACAACGCGATCGCGAGGATCAGGTTCTTCTGTTCCATGAAAGCCAAAATCCTGGTGAGCGAGGCGGCCGATCAGAACCGCGGAGTGTCGGAGAAAGAGAGGCGTGTCGGGGTCGTCGTCGCCGCGTCGCGCGCGGGCGGCACTGGGTCGTACCCCATCCCGCCCCAGGGATGACAGCGGCAAAGGCGCCGCAGGGCCATGCCGCCGCCGGCGATTGGGCCGAAACGGTCCAACGCCTCCAACGCGTAGACGGAGCAGGACGGATCGAACCGGCAGGCGCGCGGCGTCCAGGGGCTGATGACCCAGCGATAGAACAGGATCGGCGCGCGCAGAAGCTGGACGAAGAAGCGGTTCATGCGTCGACGTACAGCTTCAAGCGTTTCAGCGCGCCGCGCAGATCCGCGCGCAGGTCGTCCCAGCGCCGCTCAACCGTCGCGGAGCGCGCGACCAGGACATAGTCGTGATCAGGCGCTCCGTGCGCGGACAAGATCTCGCGCACGGCCGCGCGCAACCGACGCTTGGCGCGGTTGCGTTTCACGGCGTTGCCGACCTTGCGGCTGGCGGTGTAGCCGACGCGGCGATCCGCTGCGGCCATCCCGTCCTTCGGCCCCTCCTGCGGCGCCGCCTGCAAGATCAGGCTAGGCGTAGGCGCGCGTTTTCCGACGCCCGAGACGCGAAGAAACTCGGCGCGTTTTTTCAGATGGGGAACGCTGGTCCGCTTGGTCCCGAAACTCATTGGCTGAATTTCGGCGGCGGGCCGTTAAGCGCTGAGACGCTTGCGGCCCTTGGCGCGGCGGGCGCGCAGGACATTTCTGCCGCCGACGGTAGCCGCGCGGGCGCGGAATCCATGGCGCCGCTTGCGGACGATCTGGCTGGGCTGATATGTGCGTTTCACAATAGGAACTCCGGTTTGAGCGGCGTGATATAGGGGCAGGGGGATGGTTCCGTCAATCTCTGCCCTTTCATTCGTCGTAGGTCCTTGATTCTCATGGCGAAAAGATGAACCTTTCGCGCGCTCCGAGCCTCTGCGTCGTGGGCGCCGGCGCGGCTGGCCTCAATTTGGCCGCCGCCGCCGCGATGTTGGGCGCGCGAGTCGTGCTGGTCGACCAGCCTCACGCCGGCGACCGCCTCGGGCGCGACCGCAGCCTCAGCCTGGCCGCGCTGACCGCCGCCGCCAAGGCTGCGACCCGCGCCAGACAGGCGGAATCCTTCGGGGTTCGCGTCGGATCCATCGAAATCGACCCGGTCGGCGTGCATCGCCACATCGAAGAGACGCGCGCGCGTCTGGCGGCCAATCTCACCGAATCGCGTTTCAGCGGCTTCGGCGTGCGGGTGATTCGCGGAACCGCGCAGTTCGTCGACCCCTCCACGATCCAGGTCGACGGGCAGCGGATTCGCGCCCGGCGATTCGTGATCGCGACCGGCTCCGCGCCAGTCTTGCCGACCCTCACGGGCATGGCCGGCCTGCCGACCCTGACCGAGGACCGGCCATTCGACGGCGCCGCCCTGCCGCGTCATCTGCTGATCCTTGGCGCTGGTCCCGCCGCAGTCGCGTTGGCTCAGGCGCATGCGCGGCTCGGCTGCCGGGCGACCTTGATCTCCGACGAGCGCTTCCTGCCCGGCGCCGACGGCGATCTCGCGGACCTCCTGGCCGGCTGCATGGCGCGCGACGGCGTCGGTTTCGTCACAGGCCGGGTCGTGAGGGTAGGCAGGGCGGCGCAAGGCGTCGCCGTGACGTTGGAGGGCGCTGGCGGACAGATCACGCTGGAAGGCTCGCATTTGATGGTCGCCGGGGAGCGCGCGCCCGCCACCGCCAGCCTCAACTTGGAGGTTGCGGGCGTCGCGACGCGGGAGGGCGCGATCCTGGTCGATCGACGGCTGCGCAGCGTCAGCAACCCCAGCGTCTTCGCCGCTGGCGCGGTCGCCTCCGTCGGCGGTGAGCCGATTTCCTCTTTGCCGCAGATCAGCGGCGTGCACGCCGGCATTTTGGTGCGCAATCTTTTGTTCCGGATGCCGTCGCGTCTGGAGGCGCCGCTGATCGCCCATTGCGCGCCCGGCGATCCGGAGCTGGCTTGGGTCGGCATGGGCGAGCAGGAAGCGCTGGAGCGCGACCCAGCGCTGACGATCCTGCGTTGGCCGTTGCATGAGAACGAGCGAGCCGCCGCGGACCGCACGCCCGACGGCGCGATGAAGCTGCTGGTCGACAAGCGCGGCAAGCTGTTGGGCGCCCATATCCTGGCGCCCAACGCTTCGGACCTGATACAGCCCTGGATCCTGGCGATCGGCCGCCGGATCCCGATCGCCAAGATGGCTGGGGGTGGGGGGGGGGGGCCCCCCCCCCCCCGGGGGCGGGGGGGGGCGGGGGCGCGCGCCCGCGGG
>JBMLRS010000285.1:0-12599 GCA_049240905.1 Elsteraceae bacterium | reverse complement strand
TCGCCAAGATGGCGGCGGTCGCGATCCCGACCCCCAGCCTCAGCGAGCTCGGCCGGCGCGCGGCGGCCAGTTTCCTGACCCCGCGCCTGTTCACCCCCGGCAAACGCCGGATCGTGAAGTTCCTGGCCCGCTTCGGTTAGCGCGTTTTCAACTTGGGCTGGGTCGCGAGAAGTTGAAAACGCGCTGTTCTTCATAGAGGTGTGAGGGAGATCCGCTCCAAAGTAAGCGGATCTCGCTCTAGGCGGCCTTGACCGCCAGATGCTTGAACATGACGGCGCGGGCCGCGTCGTCCATCGCCGCCTTGAAGGTGAACTTGTCCTTCAGCGCGACCGCGCGGGCGGCGGCGGGGCGGGCGGTGATCTCGTCATGCAGGCGCTTCACGTTCGGCAGGCTCGCCCACGCCTCTTCGCCCATGATGAAGGGGACCATGCGCGCCCAACCCCAGACCGACATGTCGACGATCGAGTATTCTTCGCCGACCATGTATTTCCTGGTGGCGAGATGGGCGTCGAGGATGCCGAAATGCCGCTTCGCCTCATACTGATAGCGGTTGTCGGCGTAGGGCACCTTCTCCGGGGCGAAATGGCGGAAATGCACGGCCTGACCTGAATAGGGCCCGATCCCGGTGGCGACGAACATCAGCCAGGACAAGAGCTCCGCGCGGTCGTTCGGCAGGAACTTGCCGGTCTTCTCCGCGAGGTACAGCAGGATCGCGTTGCTGTCGAAGACGATCTTTCCGTCATCCACGATCGCCGGCACTTTGCCGTTCGGATTGATCGCCAGGAACTCCGGCTTGAACTGGTCGCCGGAGCGCGTGTCGATCGGCGTCGGCTCGTAGGCCAGGCCGGCTTCCTCCAGGAACAGGGCGATCTTGGTCGGGTTCGGCGAGGCGTTGAAATAGAACTTCAGCATTGGGATTTCCTCTGAGATTAGGCTTTGACGCTGTCGGCGGTCTGGCCGAACAGGATTTTCTTGGCTTCTTCGCTTACGGTCGGCTGGGAGTTGATCTCGGCCGCCTTGGCGTAGGCGCGCAGGGTGGCGGGACGCGCCTTGATCGCTTCGAACCAGCGCTTTAGATGCGGGAAGTCCTCCAGTTTCTGGCCCTGGCGCTCGTGGGGCACGACCCAGGGATATGCCGCCATGTCGGCGATCGAATAGTCGCCGACGATGAACTCCCGGTCGGCCAAGCGCTTGTTCAGCACGCCATAGAGACGGTTGGTCTCCTTCACATAGCGCTCGATCGCGTAGGGGATCTTTTCCGGCGCGTATTGGCTGAAGTGATGGTTCTGGCCAGCCATCGGGCCCAGGCCGCCCATCTGCCAGAACAGCCATTGCAGCGCGTCGGCGCGGCCGCGCAGGTCCGTGGGGATGAACTTCCCGGTCTTTTCCGCCAGATACAGCAGGATCGCCCCGGACTCGAACAGGCTGACCGGCGCCCCGCCGCCCTTCGGATCGTTGTCCACGATCGCCGGGATGCGGTTGTTCGGCGCGATCGCCAGGAAATCCGGCGCGAACTGCTCGCCCTTGCTGATGTTCACCGGGTGGATGCGGTAGGGCAGGCCCGCCTCCTCCAGGAACATCGTGACTTTATGGCCGTTCGGGGTGGTCCAGTAATAGAGATCGATCATAGTTGCTTCGCCTTTCAGCCTCGGCTGTCGGGGGTGTCGAGAAAGGAGAGCATGGGCCGGACCACGCCGCGCAGCGCCGTCTCGGTCGGGTCCAGCCGCGCGGTGGCGCGCAGTCCGATCACGACGGCCAGCAGAAGCCGGCTCACATCCTCCGGGTTGAGGGTTGCGGGGATCTCTTTCAGGGCGATCGCGCGCGCCAGAGCGCGGCGGAAGAAGCCCTTCAATTCGTCCAGATAGCGCTGCAGCTGCGCGCGCTCCTCCGGGTCGTCGGACTGTCGCTCCATCGCCGCGTTGACCAGGAAGCAGCCGCGCTGCTGCGTATCGGACAGGGAGCGCTGGATCAGTTCCTCGAAGAATTTCTCGATCGCCTCCCTGGGCGAAGCGAGCTGCTCCAGCCGTTCGATCCGTTCGCGCACGAAGCAATCGACGTAACGCTCCAGCGCGCGGGCGAACAGAGCCTGCTTGTCGCCGAAGGCGTTGTAGAGGCTGGGGCCGTTGATCCCCATCTCCGCCGCCAGATCGCGCACGGAGGCGCCGTCGCGGCCCTGGCGCCAGAAACATTCGATCGCGGCGTCCAACGCCTCGGTCTCTTCAAAGCTGCGGGGTCGCGCCAAGGCGGCTCTCCTGGGGTGTCGGGGTTACATACACAGATTATGTATCGAGCGCTACAAAATACTGCGGGCGGCTGGCGCGACGGCGCGTTCAGGGGCAGACTCGCGCATCGCCCCGCGTGAGGAGACAACCGTGAAAATATATCTGGCCGGTCCCGACGTGTTTCAACGCGACGCCAAGGCGCTGGGCGCGGCCAAGCAGGCGATCTGCGCGCGCCATGGTCTGACCGGCTGCTTCCCTCTGGATAATGATCTGGCTGCTGGCCCGGATCTCGCGCGGCGGATCTATGACGCCAACATCGCGATGATGGCGGGGTGCGACGCGATCATCGCCAACCTAACCCCGTTCCGCGGCCCCAACGCCGACGACGGCACGGCGTTCGAGCTCGGCTGGTTCGCCGCGCGCGGCCGGCCGATGATGGCCTATCTGAATGATCCCAGACTCTTGTTCGACCGGACGCCGAACGCCGACGGCTGGGACGCCGACGACCAATTGGTCGAGAATTTCGGCTGGCCGCTGAACCTGATGCTGATCGCCTCCGTCGAGGCGGCCGGCGGCCAAGTGATCCGCGGCGACGGGTCTGGCGACCCGCGCCGGGATCTGACGGCGTTCGAGGCCTGCGTGGTCACGCTGGCCCGTCGCGCCCTTACTTGACGAGCGGGCAGCCGCCCTGGTCGAGCGGACGGAACGCCTCCGCCGCCGGGATCGTGCGCACGAGCTTGTAATAGTCCCAGGGGCCCTTGGACTCGGAAGGCTGCTTGACCTCGAACAGATACATGTCGTGGATCTTGCGGCCGTCGGCGCGCACCACGCCCTTGCCGAACAGTGGATCGTCGGTCGGCAGCTCCTTCATCTTCGCGACCGCGGCCTTGCCGTCCTCCATGTCGCCGCCCAACGCCTCGATCGCCTTGAAGTAATGCAGCAGGCCCGCATAGACGCCGGCATGCACCATGGTCGGCTGGGCGCCCTTATGCCGAGCCGAAAACTCCTTGGCGAAGGCGCGGCTGCCTTCGTCGCGGTCCCAATAGAAGGCTGAGGTCAGTTGCAAGCCGGCGGCGGTGCGAAGACCCAGGCTGTGGACGTCCGAAATGAACATCAGCAAGCCCGCCAGCTTCTGTCCGCCTCTGGCGATGCCGAATTCGGCGGCCTGCTTGATCGTGTTGATGGTGTCGCCGCCGGCGTTGGCGACGCCGATGATCTTGGCCTTGGAGCCTTGCGCCTGGAGCAGGAACGATGAGAAGTCGTTCGCCGCCAGCGGATGGCGGATCGCTCCCAGCACCTTGCCGCCCGCCGCCGTGACGACGGCGGAGGTGTCGCGCTCCAGCGCATGGCCAAAGGCGTAATCCGCCGTGAGGAAGTACCAGGTGTCGCCGCCGGACTGCACCACGGCCTTGCCCGTGCCGTTGGCGAGCGACCAAGTGTCGTAGGTCCAGTGCACGGTGTTGGGGGAGCATTGCGCGCCGGTCAGATCCGACGTCGCCGGGCCCGACCCGATGAACACCTTGTTCTTTTCGCGCGTCAGCTGATTGATGGCGAGCGCGACGGAGGAGGTGGGCACGTCGACGATGACGTCGACCTTATCGCGGTCGATCCATTGCCGGCCGACCTGCGTGCCGATGTCCGGCTTGTTCTGGTGATCGGCGAACAGGATTTCGATCGGCTGGCCCTTAATCCTGCCGCCGAATTTCTCAGCCGCCATGCGCGCCGCGATCACCGAGCCCTGGCCGGTGACGTCGGCGTACAAACCGGATTGATCGTTCAAGACGCCAATCCTGATGACGCCGTCCGACGCCTGCGCGGCGCCGAACGACAGCGCCAAAATCGCGGTTGCGCCGACAGTGCGCAGAATAGCCTTGGTTAGCATTGATCCTCCCCCTTTTTTAAGCGGTTTCCGTGGATTTCATCCACTTGGCCGGCATGTAGGAGGATTATCGATCATTTCAAGCGTCGCCCGCTGCGGCGTTACGCAGCGGGTCGCTCAGGCGCCTCAGCTCTTGGTCGCCGTCTTCTTGGTCACCAGCGCGCCAAGCTCGCCGACGATGCCGCGGCGGAAGGCCAGCACGCAGACCACGAAGATGCCGCCGGTGATGATCGTGACCCAGGCGCCGGCTTCGGCGAAATAGTTCTGGATCGCAATGACCACAGCGGCGCCGACGATCGGTCCGAACACCGTGCCGATCCCGCCCAGCAGGGTCATCAACACCACCTCGCCGGACATCGTCCAATGCACGTCGGTCAGGCTGGCGAGCTGGAACACCAGGGTCTTGGTGGCGCCGGCCAATCCCGCCAGCGCGGCTGACAGCACGAAGGCGGTCAGCTTGTAGCGGTCGACCGAATAGCCCAGCGAGATGGCGCGCGGCTCATTCTCGCGGATCGCCTTCAACACCTGGCCGAAGGGGCTGTGGATGGTGCGGTAGATGATGAAGAAGCCGATCAGGAACACCGCGAAGACGAAATAATACATCGTCAGCGAGTTCTTGAGGTCGAACACGCCGAACAGCATGCCGCGTGGGATCGCCTGAATGCCGTCCTCGCCGCCCGTGAACTTCGCTTGCAGGCAGAGGAAGAAAACCATCTGCGACAGGGCCAGCGTGATCATCGCGAAATAGATGCCCTGCCGGCGGATCGCGAGGCTGCCGACGATCAGGCCAAGGAAGGCGGAGGTGGCGGTTCCGGCCAGGATCGCCAATTCAGGCGGCCAACCCCAGACCTTCGCCGTGTGGCCGGCGATGTAGGCGGCGCCGCCGAAATAGCAGGCGTGGCCGAAGGACAGCAGGCCGACATAGCCGATCAGCAGATTGAAGGCGCAGGCGAACAGCGCGAAGCACAGCACCTTCATCACGAAGACGGGGTAAAGCAGATGCGGGATCACAAGGCCGATCACGATCATCGCGATCATGCCGATCTGGGTGAGGCGTTCCTTTTCCATGGCCTTAGGCCTTCCCGAACAGGCCGGCGGGCTTGATCAACAGCACGATCGCCATGATCACGAAGATCACGGTGCTGGACGCCTCCGGATAGAACACTTTGGTCAGGCCTTCGATGAGGCCCACGCCCAGACCAGTGATCACGGAGCCCATGATCGACCCCATGCCGCCGATCACCACCACGGCGAACACGATGATCATCAGATTGGATCCCATCAGCGCGCTCACCTGATAGATCGGCGCGGCCAGCACGCCGGCGAAGGCGGCCAGCGCCACGCCGAAACCGTAGGTCAGGGTGATCATGCGCGGCACGTTCACGCCGAAGCCCTCCACCAGCTGCGGCCGCTCGGTCGCCGCGCGAAGGTAGGAGCCCAGGCGCGTCTTCTCGATCACCAGCCAAACGGCGATGCAGGCGGTCAAGGCGGCCACCACGACCCAGGCGCGATAGTTCGGCAGGAACATGAAGCCGAGGTTCTGGCCGCCGGTCAGTTCCTGCGGGATGCGGTAGGGTTGGCCCGACACGCCATACATCTGGCGAAAGGCCCCTTCGATCAGCAGGGTGCAGCCGAAGGTCAGCAGCAGGCCGTAGAGGTGATCCAGCTTGTACATCCGCCGGATCAAGGTCACTTCCAGCGCCATGCCCAGAACGCCGACGACGATAGGCGCCACCAGCAGGGCCACCCAGTAGTTCATGCCCAGATATTCGAGGCCAAGCCAGGCGCAGAAGGCGCCCATCATGTATTGCGCGCCATGCGTGAAGTTGATCACGTTCAACAGGCCGAAGATGACCGCCAGACCCAGGCTGAGGATCGCATAAAACGACCCATTGATCAGGCCGAGAAGAATTTGGCCGAACAGCACCTGAGGCGGAATGCCGAGCAGATCGAACATGGAGCGCTCTTTAAGCTGGAGAATACTGGTGAAATCGCAAATCCCGTCCCTCTCCCTTGGCTCGCGCAGGGAGAGGGACGGGTCTGGAGGCGCTTAGCGGACGCTAGCTCTTCTTCGCCAGCGGGCAGTTGCCCTGATCCAGCGGACGGAACGCCTCGGCGGCCGGGATCGTGCGGACCAGCTTGTAATAGTCCCAAGGGCCCTTCGACTCGTTCGGCGCCTTCACTTCGAAGAGATACATGTCGTGGACCTTGCGGCCGTCGACGCGGATGACGCCCTTGCCGAACAACGGATCATCCGTCGGCATCGCCTTCATTTTGTCCACGATGGCCTTGCCGTCGTTCGACTCCGCGCCCATCGCCTCGATCGCCTTCAGATAATGCAGCACGCCGGCGTAGACGCCCGCCTGCACCATGGTGGGCTGAGCCCCCTTGTGGCGAGCGGCGAACTCCTTGGAGAAGGCGCGGCTGCCGTCGTCGCGGTCCCAGTAGAACGCTTCGGTCAGCTGCAGGCCCTTGGCGGTGGCCAGCCCAAGGCTGTGGACATCGGACAAGAACACCAGCAAGCCGGCGAGCTTCTGGCCGGTGGAGGCGATGCCGAACTCCGCCGCCTGCTTGATCGAGTTCACGGTGTCGCCGCCGGCGTTGGCGAGGCCGATGATTTTCGCCTTGGAGCCTTGAGCCTGCAGCAGGAACGAGGAGAAGTCGGTGGTCGCCAGCGGGTGACGAACATTGCCGAGGATCTTGCCGCCGTTCGCGGTCACCACGGCTGCGGTGTCGCGCTCCAGCGCGTGACCAAAGGCGTAGTCCGCGGTCAGGAAGTACCAAGAGTCGCCGCCAGCCTGCACCACGGCCTTGCCGGTGCCGTTCGCCAAAGCCCAGGTGTCGTACGTCCAATGCACGGTGTTGGGCGAGCATTTCTCGCCGGTCAGATCGGAAGCCGCCGGCCCCGAGCCAATGAAAACGCGGTTGGCGGCGCGCGCCACCTCATTCACCGCGAGCGCCACCGACGACGTCGGAACATCGACGATCACGTCCACCTTGTCGCGATCGAACCATTGCCGGGCGACCTGGGTGCCGATGTCAGGCTTGTTCTGGTGATCCGCGAAGACGATCTCGATCGGCCGACCATTGATCTTGCCGCCGAACTTCTCGGCCGCCATCCGGGCCGCGAGCACGGAGCCCTGGCCGCCCAGATCGGCGTACAGGCCGGACTGGTCGTTCAGCACGCCGATCTTCACCACGCCGTCGTTGGCTTGGGCGAAGCCGGTCGCCAGCGCGGCCATGCCGACGCCGCACACCATGGCCTTCATCATCTGCTTGATCATCGAACTCTCTCCCTTTTGAGATTGTCGCGGTCGGTCAGACCCCGAGATATCGCTTCAACTTGTCGATGTTCTGATCCAGCTCCGACGCTGGGATCGTATCGATCACATGCCCGTCCTCGACCACGTAGTGGCGGTCGGCGACGGATTGGGCGAAGCGGAAATTCTGCTCCACCAGTAGAATCGTGAAACCGCGCTGCTTGAGCACGGAGATGACCTGCCCGATCCGGTCGACGATCACCGGGGCCAGACCCTCGGACGGCTCGTCCAGCAGCAGCAGGCGCGCGCCGGTGCGCAGGATGCGGCCGATCGCCAGCATCTGCTGCTCGCCGCCGGAGAGCTTGGTGCCCTGGCTGCGCTTGCGCTCCAGCAGGTTTGGAAACAGCGTGTAGATCTCGGAGATCGGCATGCCGCCCGGCTGAATCACCGGCGGCAGCATCAGGTTCTCCTCCACGCTCAGGCTGGCGAAGATTCCCCGCTCCTCCGGGCAATAGGCGATGCCGGCCCGCGCGATCTGGAAGGAGCGCAGGTTGACGATGTCCTTGCCCTGGAAGGTCACGCCGCCTTCGCGCCGGCCGGTCATGCCCAGGATCGCCTTCAGCGTCGTGGTCTTGCCCGCGCCGTTGCGGCCCAGCAGGGTCACCACTTCGCCTTCGGCGACATTGAAGGTCATGCCATGCAGGATATGGCTCTCGCCGTACCAGGCGTGCAGGTCGCGCACGTCCAGCAAGGTCGGGCGTCCGTTAGTGGGCGTCATGGCCGCCGGTTCCCATGTAAGCGTCGATGACCTGCGGGTTCTTGGAGACCTCGGCGTAGGTCCCTTCGGCCAGCACTTCGCCGCGCGCCAGCACGGTGATGCGGTCGGAAAGATCGGCCACGACCGACAGATTATGCTCCACCATCAGGATCGTGCGGTTGGCCGCCACGCTGCGGATCAGGGCTGAGACGCGTCCGATGTCCTCACGGCCCAATCCGGCCATCGGCTCGTCCAGCAGCAGCATGTCCGGATCCAGCGCCAAGGTTGTGGCGATCTCCAGCGCGCGTTTGCGGCCATAGGCAAGTTCTACGGCGTGGACATCGACGAACGCCGTCAGACCCACCGCGTCGATCAGCTCGCGCGCTCGGTCGTCGAACTTGTGCAGCACTTTCTCCGAGCGCCAGAAATCATAGTTGAAGCCGCGCTTGCGCTGCAGGGCGATGCGCACGTTCTCCAACACGGTGAGGTGCGGGAACACGGCTGAGATCTGGAACGACCGCACAAGCCCGCGTCGCGCGATGCTCGACGCCTCGACCTTTGTGATGTCCTCGCCCTTATAGCGGATCACGCCGCGCGTCGGGATCAGGAACTTGGTCAGCAGGTTGAACACCGTCGTCTTGCCGGCGCCGTTGGGGCCGATCAAGGCGTGGATCGAGCCGCGACGAACCGAGAGATTGACGCTTTTCACGGCGACAAATCCCTTGAACTCCTTCGTCAGCTCGCGGGTTTCCAAGATGATGTCGTCAGCCAAATCGCTCCCCGTTCCAGACGATGGTCAGGTTCCCGAGCAACGGTGTCCTGATCCGGTTCATTCTTGTCGCGCCAAAGAGCCGAGAACGGCCGATTTAGTCAAGCTGCAAAAGCGTCGCCTTCAGATAGGCGCTCTCCGGAAGAAACGGGTGGACGGGATGATCTGCGGCGGCGCCGGCCGTGCGCAGAATGCGTCCGTTGCGCTGTGAGCGCGCCAATCCCGCGCGAACCTCCTCCGCGAAGCCCTCTTGATCCAGATGATGGCTGCAGCTCGCGACGAACAGAAACCCTCCCGGCCGCACCAGTTGGGCGCCCAGACGGGTCAGCTTGCGATATCCACGCGCGCCGACCGTCAAGTCCTTCCGCGACTTCACGAAGGCGGGCGGGTCTGTGATCACAACGTCAAAGCGGCGTCCGGCGTCGAACAGCTGTTGCAGATTGTGGAACACCTCGCCCGGAATCGCCTCGCAGCGATCGGCCACGCGGTTCAGTTCCGCCGACCGTTCCGCGAGCTCCAAGGCGGGCTTGGAGCGGTCCAGGAAAGTGACCCGCTTGGCGCCGGCGACCGCCGCCTGCACCCCGAAGCCGCCGGCGTAGCAATAGGCGTCCAGCACCTCGGCCCCCGGCGCGAATCGAGCGACGGCGGCGCGGTTGTCGCGTTGGTCATAGAACCAGCCGGTCTTCTGCCCCTCGATCGCGTCGCACAGGAAACGGCAGCCGTTCTCCTTCAGCTCGATCGGCTCCGACAGCTCGCCGTGGACGACCTCGACGATCTCCTCCAGCCCCTCCAGGGTGCGGGAGCCGCCGTCGTTGCGCATCAGGATCGCGCGCGGCCGCAGCAGCTCGATCAGCGCCGCCAGGATCGGCTCGCGCAGCAGCTCCAGGCCGGCCGCGTTCATCTGCACGGTCAGCACGTCGTTGTAGCGATCGACGATCAGGCCCGGCAGCCGGTCGGCCTCGCCATGGACCAGCCGATAGTAGGGGCCGTCGATCAGACGATCACGCAAGGCGAGCGCCGTCTCCAGCCGCTTCTTGAAATAGGCCTGATCGATCGGCGCGTTGGCTTCGGGATCCTGCGCGCGGTCCAAAAGGCGCGCGGCGATCAGCGAATGCGGATTGAACATCGCCCGGCCCAGCCGGCGCCCTTCGGCGTCGTTCAGGGCCACCAGCGAGCCGGCCGGCAGCGCCTTGGTCGGCCCGGTCATCGCGACTTCGTTGGAATAGGCCCAGGGGTGGCCTGCGCGGATCCGGCGATCGCGGCCGGTCTGCAGCGCGATCATGGGGATGCTTTTCATTTAGACGCCTGCTTTCGCGATCGGGGTGGCGAACTGCGGTTCGACGTCCCAGGGGAACAGTATCCAGGTGTCCTGGCTGACTTCAGTGACGAAGGTGTCGACCAGCGGGCGGCCCGCAGGCTTGGCGTAGATCGTCGCGAAATGGGCTTTGGGCAGCATGGCGCGGACGATCTTCGCGGTCTGCCCGGTGTCGACCAGATCGTCGACCACCAGCCAGCCTTCGCCGTCGCCGCTCATGCCTTTCAGGATCTCGGCCGATCCGGCCTTGAAATCGTCGCCATAGCTGCGCACGCACACGGTCTCGACCATGCGGATGTCCAGTTCGCGCGCGATGACGGCGGCCGGGACCAGCCCGCCGCGCGCGATCGCGACCACGCCGCGCCAGGGGGCGCTGCGATGCAGATCATGGAGACGCCAGGAAAGGGCCTTGGCGTGGCGATGCAGCTCTTCCCAGGAGACAGGGAAGGTGCGGGCGGGAATTTTCGAGTTCGTCACAACGCTGCGCTTGTACGGCGCCCCGCGCCCCGCGTCCATGAAAGCGCGCGTCAACGCGCGTCAATATGTGACGGCGGTCAGATAAAGCCCTTGCGGCGGCGCGGTCTGGCCGGCTTCGGCGCGCACGCCCGAATCCAGCGCCGCCTGGATCCGGTCCGGCGCCCAGCGCCCGAACCCGACCTGCGCCAGCGATCCCACCATGATCCGCACCTGATTATGCAGGAAGCTGCGCGCCTCGGCCTCGATATGGATCTCGTCGCCGCGCTCGATCACCTCCAGCCGATCCAGCGTGCGCAAGGCGGACCGGGCCTGACAATAGGCCGAGCGGAAGGCGGAGAAATCATGCCGCCCCACGAGAAGCCGCGCCGCCTCCTGCATCGCCGGCAGGTCCAGCGCCTGGGCGATGCGCCAACTGCGGTTCGGCTCCAGCACTTTTGGCGCGCGCCGCAGATCGATCCGATACCGGTAGGCCCGGCCGGTGGCGGAGAAGCGGGAGTGAAACCCCTCCGGCGCCAGCGAGGCGGTCAGCACGGCGACCGGATCCGGCCGCAGGTGATAGTTCAGCGCTTCGGACAGGCGGAACGGATCCCAGTCCCGCTCCAGATCGATATGGGCCACCTGGCCGGTCGCATGCACGCCGGCGTCGGTGCGCCCGGCGCCGGTCACCGTGGGCGCCTCCCGGGTGAAGCGCGCCAGCGCCGCCTCCAGCGCGCCCTGAACGGAATGGCCATTGTCCTGACGCTGCCAACCGACGAAGGGCGTGCCGTCATATTCCAGGTCTAATCGATAGCGGGGCATGAAACGAAGCTTGCGCCGCTGGGAACCGGCGCGCCGCGGAGAAAATCCGCAGTCGGCAGCGGTTTCCCGCCCGGCCGTTGCACAATCGTCAGGCGCAGGCTGCGCCCATCCCCGGCGGCGGTGGTCAATTGATCGTCGATGATGAATCCTGGCGGAGCCTTGGTTTCAGGGCCGGGCGCGGCGGCCAGGATCTTCCAGCGCTCTTCCCCGAAGACGCCGAACGCGCCGGGGCGGGGCGCCAGGGCGCGGATCCGGTCCAGGCAGGCCCGCGCGCTTTCGGTCCAGTCGATCCGTTGATCCGCTGTGGTCAGCTTGGCGGCGTAGGTCATGCCTTCGTCCGGCTGGACCTCCTCGTGGATCGGCCCTTTGGCGAGATCCGCCAGGGTCTCGACCATCAGCCGGGCGCCCATCGCCGCCAGCGCGTCATGGAGGTCGCCGCCGGTCATATCGTCGGGGATCGGGATTGCGTCGCGTTTCAGCATCGGCCCTGTGTCCAGCCCGGCCTCCATCCGCATGATGGTGACGCCGGTCTCCCGGTCGCCGGCCATGATCGCGCGCTGGATCGGGGCCGCGCCGCGCCAGCGCGGCAGCAGGGAGCCATGCACGTTCAGGCAGCTGAATTTCGGCGCCGCCAGATAGGCCTTGGGCAGGATCAGTCCGTAGGCCGCGACCACGGCGACGTCGAGCTTCAGCGCCTCAAAATCCACCAGCGCCTGCGGGTCCTTCAGGCTGACCGGGGTTCTCACCTCCAGCCCATGGGCGCGCGCCCATTGCTCGACGGCGCTTTGCTGCAGCTTGGCGCCGCGCCCGGCCGGCCGGGCAGGCTGGCTGTAGACGGCTGCGACCTCATGGCCGGCGGCGACCAGCGCCTCCAGGGTTTTCGCGGCGAAGTCAGGGGTGCCCAGAAAGGCGAGGCGCACCTCAGGCCTCGGCGGCGAGGCGCTTGGACTTCACCAGCTTGCGCAAGATGATGTTGCGCTTGAGCGCGGAGATGTGATCGACGAACAGCACGCCGTCCAGATGATCCATCTCATGCTGCAGGCAGACGGCCAGCAGCCCGTCGGCCTCGATCCCCTTCACCGCGTCGTTCTCGTCGCGATAGCGCACCTTCACCGCCGCCGG
>JBMLRS010000284.1:0-17066 GCA_049240905.1 Elsteraceae bacterium | reverse complement strand
CCCCGTAATCCCCGCAACAGACCGGGCGCATGGTGTTGATCGTTCGGCCCCGCTGGGGTCGGGAAAGACAGATCAAGGATAAGACGATGACCGAACAGAACGACGTTCTCTCTCAAGCCCCCGTCAAGTCGCGCCGGGGCTTCCGCGCGCTGGCGGCGCTGGCCCTCACCGGCTTGGTCGCCGGCGGGGCGGTTTTCTTCACCGCCGGGCAGAGCGCCTTCGCCGATCGTGGCCCCGGCATGGAGCGCATGGGGCATGGCGGCCACGGCGAGTATGGCCATGGCCGCGGAATGATGGATGGCGGCATGATGGGGATGATGGCCGGCCGCCATCTCGAGCGCATGCTGGATCGGGTCGACGCGACCGACGAGCAACGCGCGAAGATTCGCGACATCTCCCGCGCCGCCCGGAACGACGTCGAGAAGTTGACCGACGTGCTGCAGCCCTTGCGCAAGTCGGCGCTGGACGCGCTCGCCGCCCCGACCGTCGACCGCGCCGCGGTCGAAGGCGTCCGCACCCGCCTCAGCGGCGTCACGGATGAGATCAGCAAGCGCATGACCGCCGCGATGCTGGACGTCGCTCAGGTGTTGACGCCGGAGCAGCGCGCGAAGATCGCCGAGGAGATGTCGTCGCGCCGCCGCGGGCATTCGGCCAAGTAGCAGGATCCGGTTCGAGGTCGGCCGCCGCCCCCTAAAGGCTGCGGTCGATCTCGTTCTCTCCCTAGTCAGAGACGCCAGATGTCCGAACGGGTTTTACTGATTGAAGACGATGACCGGCTGGCCGGGATGGTCTCCGACTATCTCGGCCAGTCCGGATTCCTGGTGGAGCATGTGACCAGCGGCGAACTGGGTCTGGCCCGCCTGTCGCGTGGCGAATTCGACGCCGTGCTGCTCGACCTGATGCTGCCCGGCGCCGACGGTTTCGAGATCTGTCGGCGCATCCGTTCGCACCACGATCTGCCGATTCTGATGTTGACCGCACGCGGCGACGACACCGACCGGATCGTCGGGCTCGAGCTGGGCGCGGATGATTATCTGCCCAAGCCTTTCAACCCGCGCGAATTGCTGGCGCGGCTGCGCGCGGTGCTTCGGCGCTCGCAGCGGGGCCGTTTCGTCACTGGCAACGCGGATGAGGGCGCGTTGCGCTTCGGCCGGCTGGAGATCGATCCGACCTCTCGCCGGGTGAAGGTGGGCGATCAAGAGCAAACGCTGACCGGCTATCAATTCGATCTGCTGCTGGCGCTGGCGCGCCACGCCGGCCGCGTGCTAACGCGCGATCAATTGCTGGATCTGGTGAAAGGCGAAGCCCTGGAGGCGTTCGATCGGTCGATCGACGTGCATATCTCGCGCATCCGCGCGGTGATCGAGGATGATCCGCGTCACCCCAAACGCATCGTGACCGTGCGCGGCGCGGGCTATCTGTTCGCCCGCACCCAGGATCAGGCGTGACCTAGGGCGTGACCCGGCTCTATCTCCATATCTATCTGACGGTTCTGGCCAGCCTCGTCGCCTTCGCGCTGATCTCCGGCGCGACCTGGCGGCTGCTGCGCAATATGCCGGAGCTGGAGGACCGCTTCGGCGCGATCCGACAAGTGGCCGATCTGGCCCTGCCGCCGCCGGACGCCTCCCCGGCGGAGGTTCATGCGGCGTTGGAGCGGCTGCATGAGCGGTTCGACGCCGATCTGGCGCTGTTCAGCGCGGAAGGGCGTCTGCTCGGCAATGTCGGGCTTCTGCCGCCCCCGCAACGCCTGCCCCCGCATCATCGCGAAGGCATGCGGCCGCCGCCCGGGCATCCATCCGGATTTCCCCCCGGGCCGCCCCCTGATGTTCTGGGGCCGGGCTTCGGGCCCTATGGCGGTTTCGGGCCGCATAAAGGATCGCGCGAGCATGGCCGACCGCAACTCGACAGGGGTCGGTTTCTCGCCTCCATTCAACTGGTCGACGGCCGGGTTCTGGTGGTCCAACGCAGCTTCGGCTGGCTGGACATGGCGCCGCGCATCTTCATCGTGCTGACCTTGAGCGCGCTCGCCGTGGGGCTGGCCGCCTTCCCCTTGGTCCGTCGGCTGACCCGCCGTCTTGAGGCGTTGAAGCAGGTCGTGGAGGCGTTCGGCGCCGGCAAGCTGGACGCGCGCGCGTCTCTCAAAGGGCGCGACGAAGTGGCGATGCTGGCGACCAGCTTCAATCGGGCGGCAGACCGGATCGAAGCCTTGATGGCCGCGCGCAAGACCTTGCTGGCGAACGCCTCGCACGAGCTGCGCTCGCCCCTCGCGCGTCTGACCATGGCGACCCAGATGCTGCCGGACGACATCGACCCGAAGCGTCAGGAGGAGATCGCGCGCAACATCGCCGAACTGGATCAATTGGTCGGCGAGATCCTGCTGGCGAGCCGCTTGGACGCCGACATCGCCCCGAGCGGGGAAGCCGAGGTCGATCTGCTGGGGCTGGTCGCCGAAGAGGCTGCGAGCTTCGGGGCCTCCGTGGCGGGCGAGCCGGTGACGCTGCGGGGCGACGCCCGCTTGCTGGCGCGCATGACCCGCAATCTGCTGGAGAACGCGCGGCGCTATGGCGGCGGATCGAAGATCGAAGTGGCCTTGCAACGCAAACCCTCCGGGGTTGAGCTTTCGGTCGCCGACCGCGGCCCTGGCGTGCCGGAGGCGCAGCGTGAGCGAATCTTCGAGCCGTTCTATCGGCTGCCCGACGCGCCGGAGCGCGATGGCGGGGTGGGTCTGGGCTTGTCGCTGGTGCGGCAGATCGCCGAGCGGCATGGCGCGGCGGCGCGCTGCGAGGGGCGCGAGGGCGGCGGCCTGCGTTTCGTGGTGACGTTCCCAGGAAGCTAGAACAGGAGCGGCTTGCGTCGAAGTCGATCTTGTTCAGAACTTCATTAACGATAGCGCGTTTTCGGCTTTTCGCGATTCTGGCTGAGTTGAAACACGCTAGCTTCGCCCGCTGGCGCGCTCCTCCAGCATGCGCTGGACAATCTGGGCCATTTCCCATTGCTCGGCCGCGCGCAGCCGCTCCAGCACGAAGCTGAGCGTCTCAAGGCTTGGATCCAGGGCGTAGAGCAGGCCCAGCAGCTTCATCGAGGCGAAAAAGTCGTGAAAGCTTTCGAACCGAGCGATCGAGCCGCGCAGGACGTTCTTCGCGTCCTCCATGCTGGCCTCGAGCCGGGCGGCGGGAGCCCGCGCCTCGCGCGCCGCGATCAGGTGCGCGACCGTGATCTCAATGATGCCGCGGTCGGCGAGGCTGGCGTTCGCCGCTTCCGCATGCAGCGTCGCGCGGGAGCGGAGCGCGGGCGTGGCGGGGGAGGCTTCTGGCGAAGTCATGGGGCTTTATTGCCGGTTTTTGGGGAAGAGGCTATAGCGGTCTGCGAACCTCGGCCTTTGGCGCCGCGACCGATCGGCTTCTTGATGACAGTGAGCGTTTCCGTGACCGACGCCGTGGATGACCCAGACATCTCGCGCGCGGAGCACGCCTATCGCCGCCTGTTGGACGGCATTCGAGCCGGCGAGTTCCGCCCGGGCCAGCGTCTGCGCGAGATCGATCTGGCGACCCGGCTGAAGGTGAGCCGCACGCCGGTGCGGGAGGCGATCCGCCGTCTTGCCTCGGAGGGGCTGGTCGAGTTGGCCCCCGGTCGCGGCGTGATGATCATCGAACTCAACCGCCAACAGGTGCGGGAGCTTTATTTTCTGCGCGGCACGCTGGAGGGCGCCGCCGCGCGACTGGCGGCCCAGCACGCTTCAGACAGCGAAATCGCCTCCTTCCGACATGTTTTGGCGGAGATCGAGCGCGTAGAAGACCAACCGGCGATCTTGGCCCGGCTGAACCGGGATTTTCACCGCCAGATCCACGACGCCGCGCATAACCGCTATCTGGCGCGGGCGTTGTCCCAGCTCTCGGATTCGCTGGCGCTGCTGCCTGGAACGACCTTCGAGGCTCCGGGCCGACCGCAACTCGCGCGGGCGGAGCACGCCGCGATGGTTGAGGCCATCGAGCGGCGCGATCCGGATCGGGCGGAGGCAGTGACTCGCGACCATATCGAGCGGGCGGGCATGACCCGCGTCAGCATGATGTTCGCGGGGCGCTGAAGCCGGCTATTCCCCGCCGAGATTGAGGCCGGGGCGTCGACGCTCCAGCGCGTATTTCACCAGCGCCGCCCCGCGGTAGAGCCCGTGCACGAACTTGCCGTAAGGCAGCATCAGAAACAACGTCATCACGATCGCCAGATGCAGGATCAGCGTGATCCCGAGCGCGGCGCTCTCGCGCAGCGCCAACAGGGCGAGCCCGCTGACGGAGGTGGCGATCAGCAGCAGGATGAAAGCGAGATCCATCCCGTTCTGCGCCGGATCGACCACCGCCTGCTCGCGGCCGCGCTTCAGCCAAAGCAGGCCGATCGGGCCCACGATCAGGCCGACGCCGCCGACGGTTCCCAGCACGACCGGAAGGCTGAAATAGCCGTACGGCGCCGGCCAGCCGAAGCCATAATGGTAGACCGTCGCCACGCTGGTCGCGGCGAAGCAGAGCATGAAGCCGTAGAACGTGGCGTGGTGAAACCACTTGCGGGCGTGGCTGTTGACCTCGCCGGGATAGGGGCAGCCGGCCCCGTTCCCATGCAGATAGGTCAATCCGGCGATGTCGCGCAGCGCTTCGCCAAAGGCGAAGGGTTTGGCGAGTTCGGTCAGGGACTCGCCGGCGTCGCGCCAGAACCGGACGAGGCCGATCAGAAGCGCCAGCGCGATCAGAAGGCTGACGCCGCCGAACGCGCCGGCCATCACGCCATGCGGGATCAGCGCGTAGAAATTGCCGCCGGGCACGGCCTGGAGCAACCGGCCGCCCAGCAAGGTCGCGGCGCCGGCCATCGCCAGGGTCAGGACCAGCACGGCCAACCCAGCGGCGGCCATGCCATTCTTGGCGAAGGCCTTCGCCAAGGGTTGCGGCCACGCATATTTCTGGTAGGAGGCGCGCCGGAGCTTCGCCATCGTCTTCGGGATGTTGATCCCGAACTCATGCGGCGGCGCGTATTGGCAGGCGTGATAGCACTCCCCGCAATTGTGGCAGAGGTTCGCCAGATAGTTCAGGTCGCCGGTCGCGAAGGACAGCCGCCGCTCCATCGCCGGGAAGACCGCGCAGAAGCCCTCGCAATAGCGGCAGGCGTTGCAGATGGTCATGGCGTGCTCGCCTTCGGCGACGAGCGGGTTCTTGGCTTCGATGTCGTCAAACGGCATGGGCCGCCTCCTTGCCTGCGATGCGGCCGAAAACCGTGCCGATGGTCATGCCGATCCCGGCGACGTAGCCCTTGCCGAGAATGTTGCCGGCCATCACTTCGCCCGCCGCGAACAGGTTTCGCGACGGCTCGCCATTGCCGAAGGTGACCTGGGCGCGCTCGTTCACCTTCAGCCCCAGATAGGTGAAGGTGACGCCCGGCCGCAGCGGATAGCCGTAGAAGGGCGGCTTGTCGATTCGCTGCGCCCAATGGGTCTTTTCCGGCGTCAGGCCTTCGGTTCGGCAGTCGTCCAGCACCGCGTGATCGAAGGTTCCGGGGCGGACGGCGGCGTTGAACCGCTCCACCGTCTCCACGGTCTGGGCGACCGGCAGACCCAGCTTCGCCGCCAACTCGCCGACGCTGTCGGCCTTGATCGCGGGAAAGACCGACGGCATGAAGCGGCCGATCGCCTTCTGATCGATCAGCGAGTAGCCGATCTGATCCGGTTGCTGCGCGACCAGCCGACCCCAGATGGCGTAGCGCTTGGGCCAGAAATCCTCGCCCTCGTCGTAGAAGCGCAGGCCGTCGCGGTTCACCACCACGCCCAGCGAGACGCAGTCCAGCCGGGTGGAGATGCCGCCGTCGAACTTCGGCGCGCGCGCGTCGATCGCCACGCAATGGCCCTGGGTTGGGTCGCCGACCTTCTCCGCGCCCTGGTTCAGCAGGTTCTTCAACACGTCGCCTTCGTTGTAGGGCGTGCCGCGGATCAGGAAATTGTCGGCTGCCGGGCCCCAGGCCTCGCGCAGCCAAGCGAGATTGCTCTCGAACCCTCCGGAGGCGATCACCACGGCGCCGGCGGTCACCGTCTTGTTCACCCCGGCGAAATCGACCTCCGCGCTTTTGAAGGCGCGCTCCTGCATCACGACGTTGGTGACGCGCGCGTCATAGTGAACTTCAATCCCCAGCTTCTGCGCGGTCGCGTAGAGCGCGTTCAGCAGCGCCTTGCCGCCGCCGAGGAAGAAGGCGTTGGTGCGGCCCAGATGCAGCGTGCCGCCCAAAGGCGGCTGGAAGCGCGCGCCGCGCCGCTCCATCCAGGCCGTGCAGTCGCTTGACGCTCGAATCGCCATGCGGGCCAGCGGCTCGTTGGTCTCTCCGCCGGTGACGCGCAGAAGATCGGTGAAGAACTCGTCTTCCGTGTAGGCGTCGGTCAGGATATTGGTGGGGGCGTCGTGCATGCAGCGCAGATTGCGGGTGTGCCGCGAATTGCCGCCGCGATAGGTCTTGGGCGCCCGTTCCAGGATCATCACGCGCCGCCCCGCCTCCCGCGCGGTGATCGCCGCGCAAAGGGCCGCGTTGCCGCCGCCGATCACCAATACGTCAGTATCCATCCCAGGGTCTCGTTCTTTAGTATGCGATTGTATACAACAATCGCGCTCGCGGGTCAATTGTTGGCGCGTCAGCGCGTGGCCGGACTCTTCGCTCACTCGTCAAATCCTCCGGTCTCAGTATTCGACCGATCAATTCATCTGAGGAAGCCGCTTCACTGCGATTCTGCGAAGATTCGCTTTCGTTCATAGACAGTATACGGCAAGACTACGTCATCACGACGCTATCATTAATTCTACAAAAAATGACAGTGTTATTGGTTGAGACGAGACGGAGCCGTTGGGTATGGATCGGCAAGCGTTGTTAGATGCCTATTTGGCTGATCCTGATCTGCCATTGGCCCCTGCGATCGAGGCGGAACGGGCGCGGCAGGGCGGAGACGTGGATCTGGTCATCGTCGACGTCGCTTTGGCGTTGCTGCGTCAGGCGGACATGGCGGCGGCCGAACGCTGGGTGATCCGCGCGACGCGGGACCTGGACTTCACCAACGCGCGCTTCCTCGCCGCCGTCTGGGCGATGGCCGATCGCGACGTGGCGTTCCTGTCGAGCGATCTGTTCGATCAATATCTGCGGGACGGCGGCGAAGACCGGGAAGCGCATGAGTTCGCGATCAGCCGTTATTTCGTCCGGGGCGACCATGATCGGGTTCGGCGCACCTATCGCAGGGCCAAGCGATGGTTCGATCCCCTGACCATGAACTATCACGCGCTGTTCAGCAGCGGCGTCTGCCTGATGGACGAGGGCGACGCCGCCGGCGCGATGGCGATCTTCGGCGAACTGCATCGCCGCGACCCCTCCGACGAAAATCTGATGGTGAACATCTCCAACCTCGCGCGCTGCCACGGGGTCCCGGAGGCCATCGCGCTGTATCGGGCTAAGACGGAGTCCCTGGTCAAGGCGCTGCCGGCCTTTGCGGGCGATGAGGATTCGCGCACGAGCGTGGTGGTCGATCTGGCGCGGCAATCGGTCGAGGACGTCCGCCGCGCCCTGGAGCGGCGGGGCCTCTGCCATGTGAAGGGCGGCTGCGATCCGACGGTAGCCGAAACCATTCTGGCCCGGATTCAGCAGCCCGACCATGCGGCTTACCCAGCGACGCTGCATGAAGACGTGACGGCGGCCTTGCCCAGCCTCTTTCGCTTCGACGCGCGCCAACTGGCGGCGGACAGCCTGGGGCGGCCGGTTGAGCTGGATCCGAAATCCTCGACCGTGCGCAAGGTGGACCCGTCCGACGCGGACAGCTTCACGCCCTTCCATCAGGACGTCACCGCTTTCCAGCGCATGCTGGTGAATGTCTGGACCCCGCTGACGCGGGCGGGCGGGGATTATCCGACCGTGCAGTTCGTCGCCAAGCGGATCCAGCATGTCGAACAGACCATGCTCTCCCGCCCCGGCTATAATCTGATTGCGATCGAGGAGGAGACCATCCTCGAGAAATATGGCGATCTGCTCTATGAGGCGACCGACGTCGCGCCGGGCGACTGCGTGATCTTCTATGGCACGACGATCCACCGCTCCACCAATCTGGAGCAGGCCACCAAGCCGCGCTTCAATCTCGAGATTCGCTGGACCTGATTTTCTTCGCGTGAGAGTCTGGTCAGGCGGCCAGATCCAACTGGGCCGTCGCCTTGCCATGCTTCTCCAAGCCAATCACGCTCATCCGGCCTGATTTCGCGTTGGCCATGACGGCCAGCCGCGTGTCATGGCGCAGGATCGGCGCGAAGAGCCAGTCGAAAGACCAGTCATAGGCGTCGTTCTGGTCCAGATGGCCGATCATCTGAGCGCGGCGGTCGTGGCTGGTCTCGTTGCGCGGATTGCCGCGCTCAGGGGCCTCGACCCAATGATTGGCGGCGATCGGGCGGGGCAGGCGGTGGCAGCCGGTCTCCGTCCGCTCCAGCACGACGGACTCGCCGGGCTGGGTTCCCGCAAGAGTGAAGATGGCGGGGATGCAGATCGGCGTGCTGCTGATCAGGTTCACCGCCTCATGGAAGCTGGCGCAATGGTCGAAGGCCTGGCGCAGCAGATGGGTGGGCGGGATCGCGTGCCTGCGGCTCATGCGCAGGCGGGTGGCGAGCCAGTCGCCCGGCCGACCGAGACCGGAGGGACGCGCAGGCGGCTGGTTGATCGCGGCGGCGAAGCGGCCGGGCGCGCAGGCGGTCAGCACGCCGACATAGCCAGGCCAGGTGACGCTCCAGTAGGGGCCGGCCTCGCCCCGGCAGTTCAGCACGATCGCGCTATCGCCCAGGCCGTCCAGCGGCCAATCCAGCGTGCGCAGCAAGGTGACGCCGCCGAGATCCGAATCATCGCCGGCGCCAGTGGTGCAGCCCCACTCATAGGAGTGATTCATCAGAAAGAGGCCGGGGCGACCGGCCAATAAGGCGGCGCGATGGACGGCGTCTGCGTAGGGGGTGGTCAGCCGCCTGGCCCACCGGCGAGTGAGATGCTCCGCGATGCGCACGCCCGCAGGGGTGTAGAACTTGTATCCGGAGTCCAGCAGCGCGTTCAGCCGCCTCGGCTCCATCCGCATGCCATGCAGAGCCGGCTCCTCGCCAGCGGGCACGTCGATCAAGGGGATGGACGGAAAGGAAACGAACATGAATGGGCTTTCGGCGCGGGTTCGCCGTCACTCTACACCGATGCCTGTGGCCGGACTGTGACGCTCTATTCGCCGCCGCCGCAGGCCCCATCGGCCCCGCCGCAGCCGGCATGGCCATATCCGCCGCCCCCAGCGTCAGATCCGAAGGATCCGCCATTGTCGCGCGCGGATTCCAACGCCGCTTCCGGGCCATGGCTCGATATCATGCAGACATTGACGAACAGCGCGCCGAGGAAGCAGACGGCGAACAGATTGAGGATGGCGTTGTAAACGGCCTGCGGCGCGCCGCCGATCATTCCAGCGAAGGTCTGATTGATCCCCGAGACGTTTGCATGGCTCGCCAGGAACAGCAAAAACAGAGCGAGTAGCGCGAAATCTGCGGCTATCGCCCAACGGGATTTGAAGCCTGCGAGATATTTGAGCATGTCAGCCGCAAGAGCCTGTTTGCATGGGTCCAGAATAGCGCCGGAGCCGCTTCTTCACAATCTCTGTTCCGCTGGCTTTGCTCCGCTGGCTCGCAGCCGCTTGAGCATCGGCGAGATCAGCTCCAAGCAGGGTTTGAAGGGCGAGGCGGGCGCGGTGGTTGCGATGGGTCCGTCGCCCGGGCGTCCAGCGTCGTGATCGCGTCCCGCGTGGCGCCGCTTCCGGCCATGTGAGCCGGCGCCGGTTGACAAGACGGGGCCCCGGTATGATTTCTGCTTTGCATACAAGTGCCGGCGGAATGGACCGGCGGAAATCGGGGGTATGAATTCATGATTGTTTACCGGCTGCGGTGTGACGCGGGCCACGAGTTCGACGGGTGGTTCCGCAGCGGCGACGCGTTTGACGCGCAGGCGAAGGCGGGTCAGGTCGAATGCGCGGCGTGCGGCTCGCATGCGGTCAGCAAAGCGATCATGGCGCCAAACGTTTCGAAGGGCGTGTCGCGCGGAGAGTCGGTCCGACTGCCATCGCCGGCCGCCGAAGCGGCGATGCCCGACGCGAAGATGATGGCGGCAATGCCGCGCGAGGCGGCGCTGATGCACATGCTGCGCGCCCTGCGCCGGCAGGTGGAGGCGAATTGCGACTATGTCGGCGAGAAGTTCGCGGACGAGGCGCGCAAGATCCATGACGGCGAGGCAGACGCGCGCGGCATCTATGGCGAAGCGACGCCCGAGCAGATCGAGGCGCTGACCGACGACGGGATCGAGATCGGCCAGCTGCCTTGGGTGCCTCTCGCGGATTCTTAAGAAGGCTTACGCTCGATCAGCTCGATCTTGTAGCCGTCCGGATCCTCGATGAAGGCGATCACAGTGGTGCCGTGCTTCACCGGGCCGGCCGGGCGAGTGATCTTGGCGCCGGCGGCGGCCAGATCCTCGCAGGCCTTGTAGACGTCCGGCAGGCCCAGCGCCAGATGGCCGAAGCCGTTGCCGAGCTCGTAGGGTTCGTGATCCCAGTTATGGGTCAGCTCGATCACGCAGTTCGAGGCTTCGTCGCCGTAGCCGACGAAGGCGAGGGTGTATTTGCCGGCGGGGTAATCTGTCCGGCGCAGCAACTGCATGCCCAAAAGGCCGGTGTAGAAGGCGATCGACTTATCCAGGTCATGGACCCGGATCATGGTGTGCAGCATGCGGGCGCCGGAAATAGCGGGGGCGGTCATCAATTGGCTCCAGTTTTGGGTCGGGTCGCGACCATCATATAGTTGACGCCGACGTCGCGGCTGAGGGCGAAGCTGTCGGCGAGCGGGTTGTAGCCAACGCCGGTGACCTCGCCCAGGTCAAGGCCCGCGTCCCGGAACCAGCGCGCCAATTCCGACGGCTTCACGAACTTCGACCAGCTATGCGTGCCGCGCGGCAACCAGCGCAGCACATATTCCGCGCCGACGATCGCCATGGCGAAGGATTTCGCCGTGCGGTTCAAGGTGGCCGCGAAGCAGATCCCGCCGGCGGCCGTGAGCTGGGCGCAATCGGCGATGAAGGGTCCGGGATCGGCGACATGTTCCACCACCTCCATGGTGAGGACGACGTCGAACTTCTCGCCGGCGGCGACCAGCGCCTCCGCGGTCGTGTTGCGGTAATCGATGTCGAGGCCGTTCTCGGCGGCGTGCAGGGAGGCGACGGCGACGTTCTTGGAGGTCGCGTCGATTCCCACGACTTCAGCGCCAAGCCGGGCCATCGGTTCGGACAGCAGCCCGCCGCCGCAGCCAATGTCCAGAAGCCTCAAGCCTTTGAAGGGCAGGGCGGCGTCCTCGGGCAGGCCGAAATGCGCGCCGATTTTCTGGCGCAAATAAGCCAAACGCACGGGGTTGAACTTGTGCAACGGCTTGAAGGGGCCGGTCGGATCCCACCAGCTCGCCGCCATCGCCGCGAACTTCGCGACCTCATCTGGATTGATGCTGGAGACCGGCGCCTGCGACATGATGCTTTTCCATCTGATCCTTGAAGAGTATGTAGGGCCGCGGCGGCGCTGGAACAGTGCGTCGCATGGCCAAACACAGACGCGAAATACACCCCATGGCTCGGCTTGTCCTGAAATTCGGCGGCACCTCCGTCGCCGATCTCGATCGCATTCGTTCGGTAGCGACGCGCATCAAGCGCGAAGTGGAGGCCGGCCACCAAGTCGCCGTGGTCGTCTCCGCGATGTCCGGAACCACCAATCAGATGGTCGGCTGGGTCAATGACCTGGACCCGCTGCACGACGAGCGGGAGTACGATACGGTCGTCGCCGCCGGCGAGCAGATCACCGCGGGCCTGACCGCGATCGCGCTGCAGAAGCTGGGGCTCAAGGCGCGCTCCTGGCTCGGCTGGCAGGTCGCGATCCGCACCGACGGCACGCATGGCAAGGCGCGCATCGAGTCGATCGACACGGAGGAGCTGCGCGCCTCGCTGGCCGACGGAGTCGTGGCCGTGGTCGCGGGCTTCCAGGGCGTCGGGCCGCACAATCGAATCTCCACTTTGGGTCGTGGCGGATCAGACACGTCGGCCGTGGCGCTGGCCGCGGCCTTGGAGGCCGATCGCTGCGACATCTTCACCGACGTCGATGGGGTCTACACCACCGATCCGCGCATCGTGACCAAAGCGCGGAAAATGGATAAGATCACCTACGAAGAAATGTTGGAGATGGCCTCGCAGGGAGCCAAGGTCCTGCAGACCCGGTCGGTCGAGATGGCGATGAACCATCGCGTGCGCGTCCAAGTTTTGTCCAGTTTTGAAGATAAGCCAGGAACCCTGGTGGTCGACGAGAGTGAAATCGTGGAACAGCAAATTGTCAGCGGCATCGCCTATAGCCGGGATGAGGCGAAAATTACTTTGCGCAACGTGCCGGATCAGCCGGGCGTGGCGGCGGCCGTATTCGGCCCGCTGGCCGACGCGGCGGTGAACGTGGACATGATCGTGCAGAACATCTCGCATGACGGATCGACCACGGACCTGACCTTCACGGTCGGTCAGGCCGATTACGAACGCGCGACCAAGGTGATCGAGGGAGCCAAGGCGACCCTGAAATACGCCGATTTCAAGGGCGACAAGGCGGTCGCCAAAGTGTCGGTGATCGGAGTCGGCATGCGGAGCCATTTCGGCGTGGCCCAGACCATGTTCAAGGCGCTGGCCGAGAAGGGCATCAACATCCAGGTGATCACCACCTCCGAGATCAAGGTGAGCGTGCTGATCGCCGAGGAATACACCGAGCTGGCGCTGCGCGCGCTGCACAGCGCCTTCGGGCTGGACGCCGCCTCGTGAGCGAGAACCCCGGCGTCATCGCGGGTCTGGATCGGCTGGACCAGCTCTGGGCGCGCGGCCGCGCGTTCCTGGGGGTGCGTTACGCCATCATGGGCGGCGCGATGAGCTGGGTGTCGGAACGCAATCTGGTGGCAGCGATCTCCAACGCCGGCGGCTTCGGCGTGCTGGCCTGCGGCTCGATGTCGCCGGAGCTGCTGGACGCGGAGATCAAGGGGACGGCGGCTCTCACCAAGCTGCCGTTCGGCGTGAATCTGATCGTCATGCATCCGCAGCTGGATCAGCTGATGGACGTGTGTCTGGCGAACAAGGTCAGCCATGTCGTGCTGGCCGGCGGCATGCCGTCTCAGGCGATGCTGAAGAAGTTGAAGGACGGCGGGGCCAAGGTGGTCAGCTTCGCGCCGTCCGCCGGCATCGCGCGCAAGCTGGTGAAGAGCGGGACCGACGCGCTGGTGATCGAGGGCGCGGAGGCCGGCGGCCATATCGGCCCGGTCTCCACCTCCGTGCTGGCGCAGGAGATCCTGCCGCTGATCACGGAAGTTCCGGTGTTCGTGGCCGGCGGCATCGGGCGCGGCGAGGCGATCGCGACATATCTGGAGCAGGGCGCGAGCGGCGTTCAGCTCGGCACCCGCTTCGTATGCGCGCATGAATCGATCGCCCATCCAAAATTCAAGCAGGCCTTCATCAAGGCCGACGCGCGCAACGCCGTGCCGTCGGTGCAGCTCGATCCGCGCTTCCCGGTGATCCCCGTGCGCGCGATCGCCAACGACGCAAGCAAGCGCTTCCAGGAAGCCCAGCGCACGGTGATCGATCGCTTCAACAGCGGCCAGACCACCCAGCGCGAGGCCCAACTGGAGATCGAGCATTTCTGGGCCGGCGCGCTGCGCCGCGCGGTGATCGACGGCGATGTCGAGAACGGCTCGCTGATGGCCGGCCAGAGCGTCGGCATGGTCACGGCGGAGCAGCCGATGGTCGAGATCTTCGACGAGCTGGTGCGACAAGCCTGCGCGGTCTTCGCCCGCCAGAAAGCGACCCATCCTGCGGAACCGGTTCCGGCGCAATGAGCCAGGACGCCGCGACATGGACCGGATCGCGGCGTCTGCTGAAGCGATTGCGGAACTTGATGGCGGGGGGCGGATCGGCCCAGGCCCGGCTGGATCAGGTCGTGCGCTTGATCGCCGCCGAAATGGTGGCGGAGGTCTGCTCCGTCTATCTGGTCCGCGCCGGCGAGATCCTAGAGCTGTTCGCGACTGAGGGGCTGAATCCCGACGCGGTGCACCGCACTCGACTGCGCATCGGCGAAGGTCTGGTCGGCGACATCGCCGCCGGCAAGCGCTCCCTCGCCCTCGCCGACGCCTGGGCGCATCCGAAATTCGCCTATCGTCCGGAGACCGGCGAAGACGTCTATCGCAGTCTCGCGGGCGTGCCGATCCAGCGTGGCGGTCGCGTGCTGGGCGTGCTGGCGATCCAGAACCGGGCCGAGCGGAAATACACCGAGGAAGAGGTCGAGAGCCTGGAGACCGTCGCCATGGTGCTGGCCGAACTTGCGGCGGGCGGCGAGCTGGTCAACCCGATGGAGGCGCTGACCGACAGCAACGTGCTGGCGCCGCGCCGCATGGGTGGGGTCACGCTGCATGGCGGCCTGGCTGCGGGCGTCGCCTATCTGCATGAAACGCGCGTGGTGATCCGCGCGATGGTGGCCGAAGACCCGGCGATGGAGCTGAAGCGGCTGGACGAGTCCGTCGCCAGCATGCGCGACGCGCTGGACCGGCTGCTGGACGCCGCCGAACTGGGCGCGACCGGCGAGCATCGCGAAGTGCTGGAGAGCTTCCGCATGATCGCCGCCGATCGCGGCTGGCTGGCGCGGATCCGCGAGGCGATCCAGAGCGGCCTGACCGCCGAGGCCGCCGTGCAGCGAATTCAGGACGAGATGCGCGCCCGGCTGCGCTCCGCCTCCACCCCCTATCTGCGCGAGCGGCTGCATGATCTGGAGGATCTGACCCGCCGATTGCAGACCCACCTGCTGGGCAGTGATCAGGCACCGCGCTTTCTGCCGGATGACGCGATCGTGATCGCGCGCAGCATGGGGCCAGCCGAGTTGCTGGAATATGACCGCTCCAAGATCAAGGGGCTGGTGCTGGAGGACGTGTCCCCCACCGCCCATGTCGCGATCATCGCCCGGGCGCTGGATCTGCCGGCGGTCGGCCGGATCATGGACGTGGCCGCCCATGTCGATCCCGGCGACGCGGTGGTGGTGGACGGCGACAGGGGGCAGGTGTTCCTGCGGCCGGGGCAGAACGTGCTGGACACGGTGCGGCGGGGGATCGAGGCGCGTCACGAGCGGTCGGTCCGGTTCCAGGCGCTGCGCACCAGTCCGCCGATCACGCGCGACGGCGTGCGAGTGAGCCTGAACGTGAACGCCGGGCTGCTGATGGACATGGATCAGTTCGCCGCGACCAACGCCGACGGGGTCGGGCTCTACCGAACCGAACTGGCGTTCATGGTGCGCGCGGCCTATCCGGACGTGACGACCCAGGCTGCGCTCTATCGCAAGATCCTGGACATAGCGGACAACCGACCGGTGGTGTTCCGCACGCTCGACATCGGCGGCGACAAGCGGCTGCCCTATTTTCATACCGCAGAAGACGAGAATCCCGCGATGGGGTGGCGGGCGATTCGCATCAGCCTGGACCGGCCCGCGATGCTGCGTCAGCAGCTGCGCGCGATGCTGACCGCCGCCGCGGGCCGCTCGCTGTCGGTGATGTTCCCGATGATCGCGGACGTCGCGGAGTTCGAGTCCGCGCGCGCGCTGCTCGATCGCGAGCATGAGCAGGCGGCGGCGCAGGGCGCGGCCCCGGTGGAGCTGAAGGTGGGCGCGATGCTTGAAGCGCCGTCGCTTCTGTTTCAGTTGGGCGATCTGCTGCCGCGCGTCGATTTTCTGTCGGTCGGCACCAACGACCTCGTGCAGTTTTTGTTCGCCGCCGATCGGGGCAATCCGAAGCTGGCCGAGCGCTATGATCCCCTGTCGCCCGTCTTTCTTCGGATCATGCGTGATCTGGCGCGGCGGGCCGAGACCGTCGGCAAGCCGCTGACGGTGTGCGGCGAAATGGCGGGACGTCCGCTCGACGCGCTGGCCCTGATCGCGGTCGGCGTGCGGCGACTTTCCATGGCGCCGGCGGCGGTGGGCGGCGTCAAGCTGATGCTGCGGTCGACCGATCTTGAGCCCGCGCGGCGGTTTCTCGACAGCCGGATCAACGGCACGGCCCCGACCTTGCGGCCGATTTTGCGCGCCTACGCGGCCGATCATGGGATTCCAGTATAGTTCCATACGCAAAATGGTGCGTTTCATCACAGCAAGCCGCAGCATTCGCATTGCGGAAGCTGGCGCCAGGGCTTAAATAACGGCGCAAGGCGGGCGTGGGACGCGTCCGTGGTCCCTTTTCCGTGAGCAGAGCCCCGAACGTGAGCCAATCGCTCCCCGGCCAGACAGCAGCCTCTCCCCGCGCGACCCAAGGGGGGCTGGGCGACCTGCTGCGGCGCGCCCGTGAGGAGCGGCGGTGGACCATCGCCGACTGCGCCGCCCGCCTGCGCATCCGCGCGCCCTATCTGGCTGCGCTGGAGGCGGGCCAGTATGATCAATTGCCGGGTCTGACCTACTGCGTCGGCTTCGTGAAGACCTACGCCGAGTTCCTGGATCTTGACGGCCCGGAGATGGTGCAACGGTTCAAGGCGGAAGCCGCCGGCCTTCCGCTGCAGCCGAGCTTGACCCTGCCGTCGCCGGCCCCCGTCGGACGCATCCCGGGTGGCGGACCTTTGGCCATCGCTGTTTTGGGCTTGGTCGCGGTGATTGGCGGCTGGGTGTTCCTGGCCGAGGATCCGCGCTCCCTCGAGATCCGCATTCCAGATCTGCCGGAGCGCTTCGCGGCGATGGTGCAACCGCGCGCCACCCCGCTGCCCACGGCCACAGCGGCGATCACGGCGTCGCCGCCGGACATCTCGGTTCAGCCGCCCGCCGCAGCCTCCCCGAGCGCAGCCTCCCCGAGCGCAGCCTCCCCGAGCGCCGCCGCCCCCAGCGCCGCCGCCCCGAGCCAGCTTTCTCCGCCCCCTGGCCCGGCCGCGCCAACCGCGCCGCCCCCCGTCGCTCAAGCCCCCGCCGCTCCAGCGCCGGCGCCGGATCC
>JBMLRS010000283.1:0-6369 GCA_049240905.1 Elsteraceae bacterium | reverse complement strand
CGAAGATAGGGATCGATCTTGGCCTTCTGGTCGCCCGGCATAAACCCGAGCCGCTCGCCCGCCTCGACCGCCGGCCGCGACAGAATCAGGCGATTGACCCGCCCCGCCACCAGCATGGAAACAGCGACCGCGACCGCCAGATAGGTCTTGCCCGTGCCGGCCGGCCCCACGCCGAACACCAGCTCGTGATCGCGCAGCGCCTGGAGATAGGTCTTCTGCGTCGGCGAACGGGCGTCGATGATCTTGCGACGGGTGCGCAGCGACAGATCGTCGGTCCCGCCCGGCGCGTCGTTCGGCGTCGGTGGTTGATCGGCCATGCGCACGGCTGCGTCCACTTCACCCATGTCGACGCTCTGGCCGCGCTTGATGCGACGATGCAGGGACATCAGCGCGATCTTGGCGGCGCTGGGCGCGGAGCCCGGCCCGGCGATCGAAAGACAATTGCCCCGCGTCGCGATCGTCACCCCGAGCAGCTGCTCGATCCGAGAGAGGTGACGGTCATGTTCGCCATACAGCATCGACAGGACGCTGTTGTCGTCGAACTCGACGGTGAGGGGCTCGGCCGGCGCGAGCTTCGCGACGGCGGCCATTAAGCGGTGACCTGCGGAGAGACGGAAGACGTCATCGGATCAATCCTCGCATGTGGATGGGGTAGGCTGTCGGCTAGGCTTCCTTCCAGACTATAGGTCCCGCGCCGCAGCATCGCGACCGGGGCGGTCCGCCCGATCCAGCTGGGATCGGCCAGGACGTGAACGGGTTGCAGATAGGGCGTGCGCCCGGTGATCTGGCCGGGATGACGCCCGGCCTTCTCGAACAGGACCGGCAGGGTCCGTCCCAGAACGGAATCATTGAAGCTGTCCTGCTGAACGCGCAGCAGGTCCAAAAGCTCCGCGAGGCGTTCCTCCTTCAGCGGCTCGGGCACCGCGTCGCCCATCAGGGCGGCCGGCGTGCCGGGGCGGGCGCTGTATTTGAAGGAGAAGGCGCTGGCGAAGGTGACCTCCCGGATCAGGGCGAGGGTCGCGCGGAAATCCGCGTCGGTCTCGCCGGGATGGCCCACGATGAAATCCGATGACAGAGCCAGATCCGGCCGGGCTCGGCGCAGCCGCTCAACCAGCTTCAGATAATCGGCGGCGGTGTGCTGACGATTCATCTCCGCCAGGATGCGGTCCGAGCCGGACTGGACCGGCAGATGCAGGAACGGCATCAATTGCGGCAGATCGCGATGCGCGGCGATCAGATCCTCGTCCATGTCGCGGGGATGCGAGGTGGTGTAGCGGATGCGGGTCAGATCCGGGAGCGCGTCGGCCAGGCGCCGCGCCAACTCGCCCAGCCCGACGCTGCGCCCCGCCGCGTCCTGACCATGATAGGCGTTGACGTTCTGGCCCAGCAGAGTGAGCTCCCGCGCTCCGGCGGCGACCAGCTTACCGGCTTCCAGCAGCACAGCCTCAACCGGACGCGAATATTCCGCGCCACGGGTGTAGGGAACCACGCAGAACGAGCAGAACTTGTCGCAACCCTCCTGAATCGTCAGGAACGCCGTGACGCCGGGCGGTCGGGCGCTGTCCGGCAGAGCGTCGAACTTGCTGTCGATCGGAAAATCCGTGTCGAGCACGGCGCCGACCGACCGCACGGCGCGCGCGACCAGCTCCGGCAGGCGATGATAGGCCTGCGGGCCGACGACGATGTCGACGTCGGGCGCGCGCTTGATGATGGCGTCGCCCTCGGCCTGCGCCACGCAGCCGGCGACGGCGATCATCAGCCGCCCCCCTTCCGCCGCGCGGGCCGCCTTGGTCGGGCGCAGCCGCCCGAGGTCGGAGAACAGCTTCTCCGCCGCCTTCTCACGGATGTGGCAGGTGTTGAGAATGACGAGGTCGGCCGACTCTGCGTTGTCGACGGAGGTGAAGCCGATGGGCGCGAGGACGTCGGCCATACGACCGGCGTCATACACATTCATCTGGCACCCGTAACTCTTGATGAAGAGTCGCTTGCTCAAGGGCGCGTGCCGCCTGGGGCGAGAGAGGCGATGAGAGAATGTTGCGTCACGCTAGAAATATTAGCTCGATTGCTGCGTCGCCACAAGATCGGGTGTCCTTGCGGCTTGAATCGGTCGACCCGACAACAATGAAGACACACCTTCGGCGACAATGTTGTGACAGTGCTGCGCCAGGTCCTTGCGGCTCTTGAACTGGCGCCGATCGACGGGCGGATGAAACATCACCTCGACCCGCCAGGTGCCAAGGCAAAAAACCTGCCAGAGATGGCCGCCGAGGGTCATGTCGCCGTACCAGGCCATCAAGGGGCGCCAAGTGCGGCCGAGCGGCATGCCGTCCAGGCAGGTGTAGGCGATCGACACCGGCTGCACCAGGATCGGTTCGTCGCCGACATGATCGATCGCCGAAAACAACGCCGCCTTGAACGGCAGAATCGGGTTGCCGTCGCTGGTGGTGGCCTCGGCGAAAAGGATAAGGGCGTCCTTTTCCTTCAGCCGCGCCGCGATGAGATCGCGCTGCACGTCGGTCGAGGCGCGCCGACGATCGACGAACACCGTGCGCGACAGCTTCGCCAACCAGCCGAACAAGGGCCATTGGGCGACGTCGGACTTGGCGACGAAGGCCGCCTTCAACAGCGACCCCAGCACCAGGATGTCGGCGTAGGAGATATGGTTCGAGACAAAGAAGACCGGTCGACCGGTCGCGATCTCGCCGCGCACCCGCACGTCGAGCCCGACGAGGCGACAGGACAGCCGATGAAAGACCCTTGGAAACCAGATGAAGGCGCGCTTCGCGCCAGTCAGCAGGAACAGCGCCTGCAGCGGCATGCCGATCAACGCCATCAGCGCGTAGCCGAGCACGCGCAAGGCGCCCCTCAGATAAGAGGTGCCCGGGGCCATCAGGGTTCCGGTCATCGACAAGTCAGACCGCCGGCTCGCCCGACGCCTTGGCGCCGCCGCGCGCGGTGCGAGAATAGTTTTTCGAGTATTTCTCGGTCACCTGATCGGTCTTCACGATCACGAAAACGTCCGTGGTGCCGAACTGATGGTCGATCACCGCGCCGTCGCCGACCCAACCGCCGAGACGCATGTAGCCCTTGATCAGCGGCGGCAGCACGGCCAACGCCTCGCGCAGATCGATCTGGTCCGCCGGCATCCGGTTCATGTCGACGTAGAGCTCCGGCAGAGCGCGCGCGCGCAGCGCCTCCGGGGCCAGATGGTTGTGATGGAGATAGGACAGCGGCAAGGCCAGCGCGTCCGGATTGACGCCGGGCATGCTGGCGCAGCCGAACATCAGTTCGATCTCGTGCTTGAAGACGTAGGCCGCGATGCCGCGCCAGAGCAACTGCATCAGCGGACGGCCGCGATAAGGCGCCGCCACGCAGGATCGGCCGAGTTCCAACACCTTGCCGGGCCACGCCACCACGCGGTCAATGTCGTATTCGCCGCGCGAATAGAAACCGCCGCGCTTGGCGGCCGCAGGCCGACGAATCAGGCGGTAGGTGCCCACCACCGATTTCGGACCGTCGCCCAACGACCGGTCGACCACCAGCAAGTGATCGCAGACGTCGTCGAAAACGTCGAAGTCGCGCCCCAGCCGACTCATCTCCTCGGACGGCTTTGCGTCGCCTTCCTGATAAAAGATCTGCCACCGCAGGGCCTGGGCCGCCTCGATGTCCTCCGAACTGGAAGCCAGACGAACCGCGAGGTCCCCCATGGTCAGATCGTCGGGGAGGGAACGGTCCACTTCGTCATCCAGCGGCGCTCCGGCGGGCGATGGCGCCGTCATCGACGGCTCGCCAGGAGCGGCGTCGATCATGAGGGTTCTGGCTTCGATAGGGGCACGGCGTAGAGTTCCAGACGGTGATCGATCAACCGATAGCCCAAATTCTCAGCGATCTTCCGCTGAAGAGCCTCGATTTCCTCGTTCTGGAACTCGATTACACGACCGCTGTCAACATCGATCAGATGATCGTGATGTTCGTCGGTGATTTCTTCATAGCGCGACCGGCCGTCGCCGAAGTCATGCCGCTCCAGGATCTTGGCCTCCTCGAACAGCCGCACCGTGCGATATACCGTGGCGATGCTGATCTTCGGATCGATGTCGGTGGCCCGCCGATACACCGCCTCCACGTCTGGATGATCGGAGGCCTCGGACAGAACGCGAGCGATGATGCGCCGCTGATCCGTCATCTTGAGGCCCTTCTCAAGGCAGAGCCGCTCCAGGCGCGATTGCAGGGATTGCTGGGTCACATGATCCTCGGTTTATGGTCCTGGTCGACGGGCGGCCGGGATCAGCCCCCCCGGCGACGCGCGACGGTGCCCAACCCGATCTGCTTGGCGAGTTTGCTCCGCTGAACGGCGTAATTCGGCGCGACCATCGGATAGTCCGACGGCAGGCCCCACCGCTCGCGGTACTCCTCCGGCGTGAGATTATACGAAGTTTTCAGATGTCTTTTCAGCATCTTTAGTTTCTTGCCGTCCTCGAGACAGATCAGGTAGTCCGGCGTGATGGATTTGCGCACCGAGACCGCCGGCTCCGGCCGTTCCTCGACCACCGGCTTCGGCGCGTCGCCAAGACTCGCCAGCGTTTGGTAGACCTGGGAGATCAAGGTCGGCACTTCTGAAATCGCCACCTGCTTATTGGCGAGATAAGCGGCGACGATCGTGGTGGTCATGGCGGGCAGGTCTTGATCTTTGTTTTGATCGTTCATGGTGCGCTGTTCCTGAGAGAAGATTGCTTCATATAGGATTGTGCTTCACCGTCAACAATCCTCATACGCTCTTTATCGTAATCACACCGCGCCGCTTCCGCTTGTCGGACTTGAGAAAACGCGAGGCTGTTCCAAAGTTAGAGGCAATGAAGCAGGTTGAACCTTAGCGATAACCGGGCTCGCTCACCCCTAGTTCTATTCCATCAACGCGAGATTCAAGTGATGGCCACGAAAATCAGCGATTATTTCCTAGATATCACTCAGGATAAATGCCCAATGACATTTGTGCGGGCGAAGCTGCTCGCGGAGAAAATGGCTCCGGGCGAGGTTGCTATTTTACGTGTGAGCGTCGGCGAACCGCTTGAAAACTTGCCGCGATCGCTCGCCGACCATGGCTACGAAGTGATTTCCGTCACACCGGAAAACGCTTCGGCGCGCGACGAGGCATGGCTAATCACCTTCAAAGCCGCCTCCCTGTGGCAAAATGCGTAGGGCTTCGAGCAGTCCGAGCTGTGCGAATCGTCACCGTAAATCGAGCCGCAGGATGAGGGCCGTCTCTTGCGTGCCGTCAGCGTGGGTGTAGTAGCGCGGGCGCTGGCCGACCGCGACGAAGCCGAGCCCGTGATAGAGCGCCCGCGCGGCCTTGTTGCCGTACGCCACCTCCAGGAACGCGACGCGCGCTCCGGCGGCGTCGAAGGATCCCAGCGACTCCCGCATCAAATGGCGGGCCGCGCCGCGCCGCCTCCCCTCCGGCGACACGCAGATCGTCAGGATCTCCGCCTCCTCCAGCGTCACGCGGCCGATCGCGAGCCCGACCGGGTCGCCATCGACCAGCGCCAGCCAACCAACCGCGCCGGGCGCGGTCAGGAGTTCGGCGAAGGTGTTGGCGGACCAAGGCGCCTCGAAGGACTCCGCGTGCAGCGCCGCGAGCACGCCGATATGCGGGATCTCCGCTGGGATGACGGAGACGGCGTTAAACGCGGCGCGGCTCATGCGCGAATCCGGCCGCCCTGCGCCGGCGGGGTCGCGTCCGGCGGCCTGATGTAGAGCGGCAGAGGCGCGCCGAGCGGCGCGCCGGCCGCCCGCAGTCGAGCGACGCGCCGGGCCAGCGCCGCCGCGGAATCGACCTGGGGGTCGAGGCAATGAAAACCGCCGGCCGCCAGTTGCGCGCGCGCGGCGGCGTCGCCGGTCGCGACCCAGCCGACCTCACCGGCCCAAGGCGCGGCGGATTGTTCGAACGGCCCGTCCACCGCAAGTCCAGTCGGGGCGCCGGCTGCGTCAAAGCGCTGCACGAACAGAGCCCCTCGCCCGCTGTCGATCGCGACCAGCAAGGGCCGCCCGGCGGCGTCCACGGCCTCGGCCGCGACCGCGAAGGCGGTCTCGCCCCAGACCCGCAGACCCAACCCCACGCCCAGCCCGCGCATGGCGGCGACGCCGACTCGAATGCCCGTGAAGGAGCCCGGCCCGACCGTGACGGCGAGCAGCGACAGCGCGCTGCGATGAAGCCCCGCTGAGGCCAACGATTCGGCCAGAAGCGCGCGCCAAAGCGACGCGTGGCTGGCGCCGGCCGATGGGTTCACGGCGCGAGTCGCCGCGCCGACGATCGCCCCGTCGGCCCAGACGGCGGCGGACCCCAAAGCGCTGGCGAGATCTAAAGACAAGATT